>JAIRSL010000197.1 GCA_031255475.1 Treponema sp. | reverse complement strand
AACGGATACCACGGCCCCTGTATCGGGCTGGGGTATACCTTTGATTTTGAAAAATTTTATCAGATGGAAAATCCCCTGATGTTTTTCAACCGGAACGGCGTCCTTTTTCCCCGCAGGATAGGCAAAAATTATGGGATGTTGAGCCGCCCCAGCGATTCGGGCCATACGCCCTTCGGGGATATTGTCTATTCCGAAAGCCCGGACCTTACCTTTTGGGGCAAACACCGGCACGTAATGGCGCCCCTGGGTTCCCAAAGCTGCTGGCAGAGTACGAAGGTAGGCGCGGGTCCCGCTCCCATAGAAACATCCGAAGGCTGGCTGGTTTTTTATCATGGGGTGCTGACAAGCTGCAACGGTTTTCTCTACTCCTTCGGCGCGGCCCTGCTCGATCTTGACGAACCATGGAAGGTCATTGCCCGCGCCCGGCCCTATCTGATTAATCCACGGGAACTCTACGAATGTACCGGCGACGTGCCGAATGTTACCTTCCCCTGCGCCTGTCTCGCGGACGGCGATACGGGCAGGCTGGCAATCTACTACGGCTGCGCGGATACCGTAACCGGCCTCGTCTTCGGCACGGTGGAGGACGTGGTGGATTTCGTAAAATCGAATGCGGTATAGGCGTAATTATCCGTCGAAATCACAGGGTTTGCTCATACCGGTAAGTACTATGAAGTGAAGGTGGTAGAAACGCCAACAGGTTCAGCCGGCATGTTCCTTCCCATGCCCAAAGTTAACCGCCCGGCGATGCATCCCTGCCCGGTCCGCTATCAACGGCTTCTCCGGACGGCGCGGGAGCCGCCAAACTTCTAGGCTTCCGGTACCTTGATAATCCTGGTACCCGCCTTTTCCAGAAAACATTCTATTCCCGGCGGGATGGCGGAATCGGTAATAAGCAGGCCGACGCTGTTGGCCGGGAGCAGGGGGACTATCCCCGGTTTGGCGAATTTCTCCGATTCGGTCAGGACGATCACCTGGCGGGCCTGTTTCGCCATATCCCGGACGGTCTCGGCCCGGAGGTGGTTTTTCCCGGTAAAACCGATTTTTTCCGAAAAACCGTCGGCGCCTATAAAAAACTTGTCCACGGAAAAACCCTGGACGCTTTGACGGGCTATGGGCCCTACCATCACCTGGGCTTCGTTCTGGTAATCCCCGCCCAACAGGATAATTTGAGCCTGGGGGATCTTACGGATGTAACCGGCAATAAAGGCCGAATTGGTAATAATGGTAAGATCCCGCTTGTGCTGCGCCAGTTCGTCCGCCAGGATGGCGCAGCAGGAACCGGACTCTATCATCACGGTTTCGCCGTCCTGTACCAGTTTAGATGCGGTCCGGGCAATGCGCTGCTTCCTGTCATAGTGGTAACTCAGGCGGTTATTGATATCGTCGCTGGAACCGGGCAGGACAAGTCCGTGTTCGTGCCGCACAAGCCCCTTACCCGCAAGTAAATCCGCATCTTTGCGGATAGTCACCCGGGAAACCCCTATTACATCCGCCAACAATGCCACTTCCGCCCGGCCTTCCTGGGTAACGATTTCAAGGATTCTTCTCTGCCGGTTAATCTGTTTATCACTCATAGGCTTAAGAACAACTCCTTTTTCATTTTAGATTAGTATACCGTAAAATAAAAAAATCCGCTACAAATTTCAGTAAAATCTACAATTATAATGAAGAATTCGGGACGGTCTACCGGGCATGAACCCCGCCCCAAAAAACACGGAATCCCTTAAGACGGAGAATTCCCCTGCCGATAAATAAACAAACGGGAGGGAAATCCTTCATGTTATGACGATGCGCAAGGGTTTTTACCCCACGTCCGGGCGCATCGTCTTTTTTTATTTTTGCCGGTAATGCTCCAGGAAATTCCCCAGCCGCTGTATGGCATCGGTGAGGGTCTCCTTATCCGGGAGGAAGACGATGCGGAAATGGTCGGGGGCCTTCCAGCTAAAGCCCGTACCCTGGACCAGGAGTACGTGCCGGTCCCTGAGAAAGTCCAGGATGAACTGTTCGTCATCGGTAATGTTGAATTTCGCAAGGTCTATCCGGGGAAAGCAGTAGAGAGCGCCCCGGGGGTTGACTACTGAAAGCCCCGGAATGGCCCTTACCAGGTTCACCGTAATATCGCGCTGCTCATGGAGGCGGCCTCCGGGCAGGATCAGGTCGTTGATACTCTGGTAGCCCCCCAGGGCAGTCTGAATGCCGTATTGGGCGGGTACATTGGCACAGAGCCGCATGTTGGCGAGCATGATGAGGCCCTCCAGATAATCGGCGGCAATCTTCTTGTTCCCCGAAAGAGCCATCCAGCCCGCCCGGAACCCCGCCGCCCGGTACGCCTTGGACATCCCGTTGAAATTAATGGTAAGTATCTCCGGATCCACGGAAGCCATGGGGATATGTTTCGCCCCGTCATAGGTTATACGGTCGTAAATCTCGTCGGCATACACGATAAGCCCGTGTTCCCGGGCAATGCGGGCTATCCCTTCCAGAACCGCGCGGTCGTACACCGCGCCGGTAGGGTTATTGGGATTGATGACAACGATGGCCTTGGTCCTATCCGTGACCTTGGACGCCAGGTCGTCCAGATCGGGGAACCAGAGGCCGGCTTCGTCACAGACGTAGTGTACCGCCCTTCCCCCCGCAAGGTTCACCGCCGCGGTCCACAGAGGGTAATCGGGCATGGGGATCAGCACCTCATCGCCGGGATCCAGGAGGCCCTGCATGGCCAGCATAATAAGCTCGCTCACCCCGTTTCCGATGAAAATATCGTCTATCTCCACGTCCATAATCCCCTTGGACTGAAAATCCTGCATAATCGCCTTCCGGGCCGCGAAAAGCCCCTGGGCATCGATATAACCTTGGGCGTTTTGCAGATTGAGGCTCATGTCGCGGATGATCTCGTCCGGCACGTCGAACCCGAAAGGAGCGGGGTTGCCTATGTTGAGTTTGATAACCTGGTATCCTTCGGCTTCCAGGCGTTTGGCCTCCTGCAGCGCCGGTCCCCGTATATCGTAACATACGTCATTTAATTTGGAAGATTTGTGAAAAGTCCTCACGAGAGATTCTCCTTGACATAGAGCCATTCTGAAGTTTCATCAAGATATTTGGAAAGAACCGCAACGTACACTTCACTGCGGATCTTGTCTATTTCTTTGTTCCAGGCGTCCCGGACAGGCAGCGCGGCGCGCACCCGTTTCCTGCCGTTTTCAGCCGCCGCCGTCAGCTCCGGACTCCGGCCCGGCAGCATCCCGGCAAGGCTTGCGGCTAAAAAATAGGAAGAAAGCCCGGTAAGCGCCGCGTCCTCCTCTTCCACGGCTATCACGACAAACCGGTCCGCCGCCTGAGAGAACTGCCTGTCCAGAAACCGGGCGAACCCCGCATACCAGCGGACCCAGGCCGCGGTCCCGCCTTTCGCTTTTCCGGCCTTTTCCTCAAAAAAACGGACGGCCCCTTCATAATCCTTCCCTAAAATCCGGGCGGTCCCGAAGATAAGCGCGCCGGCGTCCACAAGGCGCGGTTTAACGCCGGCCGTCCTGGTTTCCAAGTCCGTCACCGCCCGGTAGTCCGACAGGACCAAATAGGTATTCGCAAGGAGGCGCACCGGCAGGGAAGAATAATGCCCCCGTTTGATAACCCTGTCTTCCAGGTACAGGGCCAGGGCAGGCCAGTCCTCCCGCCCTAAAAGGTAAAAGAGCCGGCGGTTGCGGAGGTAAAAAACGTCCATACCCAGGAGAATCAGGACAAGCATAACCGCCAAAGGCCAGGCGCTCCGCCAGAAAATACGGACAAAATCGGATCCCAAAAAGAAAAGAGGTAAAATGAAGACGAAGACCAAAAAAAGCATTATAATAGAATTAAACAAAATAAAAATCATCTTGAATTTCAATTGTGGTTTCCCCCGAAATCCGGAAATTCATGATAGATGAAAGAAATAGCGAAGTCAACCTTTGGTTGACGAGCACCTGAAGGCCGGCCGGCTTTCCGAGGCCAGCCGCCTTCTGAAAACAGACCGTCGGCAGAGACGGATTCACCATAAGCGGGGTAAGAAGAGTACACCATGAGCAGTTTTACCGTTAATAATATTCCTTCAAATAGTTATTTTACAAAACCGTCCTACATTGACAACCGGTTTATTGTTACCGCCCCGGAAATGCCTTTTACCAAGGAACTGAAACAAGCCCTGACCGTCTGGGACTTCAAGGAGATCTCAAGCGGCGGCGAAAACCAGGCGGAGTATTCTTCCCTGAGTCCCGGCGGAAGCGGCGGGGGGGAAACGGCCGGCGAAACCGGCCTGAACGACGGGGATCAGATCGAACAGGCCAGGGATTTTTACCTGACCCTTCAGCAATACGTGGAGACCCTCTTTACCCAAATAGCCGTTACCGGAGATCTGGAATTCAAAGCCGTTGCGGTAAAAGTAAAGGATGCCTGTGATTTTATTAAGGAAAAGCGCCGCTACCTCCTCAGGGTGATTGAAAATTCCGGTGACAGCGGGCAGGCCGGCAGCCGCAACTATCTGGTAGCCCATACGGTAACTTCCACGATCATATCGATCATCATAGGTTCCTACCTCAAACTGCCGTCCCACCGGCTTATTGAATTGGGAGTGGCCGCTTTGCTGCACGAAACGGGAATGCTCAAGCTCCCCCCGCAGATCTACCTGAACAAACGGGCGCTTACCCCCCAGGAACGGAAAGCCATTCTGACCCATCCCATACTCAGCTATAAGATGCTCAAATCCTTCGGGTTTCCTCTGGTCATAAGTTTGGCGTCCCTGGAACATCATGAGCGGGAAAACGGGGAGGGATACCCTCAAAAACTCATGGGGAACAGGATCAGCCTTTACGCCAAGATCATCGCTGTGGCCTGTTCTTACGAAGCCCTGACCAACGCCCGCCCCCACAAAGACGCCAAAGACGGCCATACGGGTATCCTGGACCTGCTGAAAAATGAGGGGAAACAATACGACGACACCGTGGTCCGGGCTTTGGTTTATTCCCTGTCCCTCTATCCCATCGGCCTCTACGTCCTTCTCTCCAATGGGAAAAAAGGCCAGGTGATAGACGTGAACCCGGAAAATCCCCAGTTCCCCATTGTCCAGCTCCTGGACGAATTCACCCCGGACGGTAGGAACAAAACCGTGGAAACCTCCCACGGCGGCCTGAACATCGTGAGGCCCCTCGTCCGGGAAGAAATAGGAACCTCTCCTAAAACTGATTAACATGCGGTAACACGCACGGTTTTGGGAACGCCTCATGAATGAAGAAACCTTTCACGGCA
>JAIRSL010000172.1 GCA_031255475.1 Treponema sp. | reverse complement strand
AAACGCGCCCCGTGCGGCTCAAGGCCGGGCTTACGGCTTGTGGCAGCACAACCCTTCCGCGTCATGGGCGGCTTCCATGATCATCTCGCTCAACGAAGGATGGGCGTGAACGGTATCGGCCAGTTCCTCAACGGTCGCCTCCGCGCGCATGGCAAGGGCGATTTCGCCTATCATGTCCGTTGCCCGTTTCGCCATGATGTGGGCTCCCAATATTTCGCCGGTATCCCTGTGGGTAAGGAGTTTCACGAAGCCCGAGGAATCGCCCATGATGAGGGAACGCCCGTTGGCGGCGGCGGGAAACATCCCCGTGTTGTACGGCAGACCCGCTTCTTTTATCCGGGCTTCGGTCATGCCGACGCTTGCGATTTCCGGGTTCGTGTACACGCAGGCGGGGATGCTGTCATAGCGCATTTCCGTCTCTTTGCCGGCAATGTTCGCCGCGGCGGCCAGGCCCTGGGCGGAAGCCGCGTGGGCAAGCTGCGCCTTACCGGTTACATCGCCTATGGCGTAAATACCGGGGACATTGGTGCGGAGGCATCCGTCCACCGTGACGAACCCTTTTTCAACGGCAACGCCGGCGGCTTCAAGACCCAGCGCCCCGGTCGCGGGCCGCCGGCCGGCCGCCATAATGACCGCTCCGCCCGAAACCTCCTGCCGAAGGCCCCGCTCTTCGTAGACACAGCGCCCGCCCGCTAGTATCTCCAGGAGCCTGGCGCCCGTGTGTATTTCAACGCCCATTTTTTTTAGAATCTTCGTCTGGGTTTCGCGGATGCTTTCGTCCATGGTGTTCAGTATATGCGGCAGCATTTCGATGATCGTTACCTTACGGCCCAGGGAAGCAAAGAGGACGGCGAATTCAACGCCGATTACGCCGCCGCCTATGATCACAACTGATTCGGGAAGCGTTCTTGCGGCAAGAACGGCATCGGAATTGATCACCTCCGGCCGGTCCGCGCCAGGAACGGGAACGGCGGCGGGTTCGGAACCGGTGGCAATCACTATGTTTTGAGCGGTATATTCCCCTTCCTCCGTCCTGAAAGAACGGGAGCCGGTCAGTACGGCGTTCCCCCGCAGTATCGTTATCCGCCGGCCTTTCACGAGGCTTTCAATCCCTTTCCGCAGTCTGGCGATGATACGATCCCTGCGGTCCGCCAGGGCCGCGTAATCCACCGACAGATTTTCTGTCATAATGCCCAGTTCTTTACCGTGGTTTTTCATCTCGGCGTAGAGTTCCGCCGTATGGAGCAGGGTTTTTGTCGGGATACAGCCCCGGTTGAGGCAGGTTCCCCCCAGTTCCCGGCTCTCTACCAGCGCCGTCTTTTTCCCCAGCCGGGCCGCGCGGATGGCGCAGACATATCCTCCGGGGCCGCCGCCTATCACCGCAACGTCAAATTGCGTTTCGGCCATTGATTCCCTCCTTACCCTTAAAGAACCTGCGGGTTCCCGTTCAGCGCAAGCCCTTTCAAAATATCCACGATATGATTGGTGCTTTCCGCGATATAAACGCCCGCAGCATTCAGGGCCTGCTCTTTGTTTTCCGCGCTTCCCGTACCATCGGCGGAAACTATGGCTCCGGCATGGCCCATGTTTTTTCCCTTGGGAGCGTTCTTTCCGGCGATCAGGGCTACCACCGGTTTTGTAACATGGTCCTTGATATACCCGGCCGCCAGTTCTTCTTCGCTGCCGCCTATTTCCCCGATGAGTACGATGGCCTTTGTCTGGGGATCTGCTTCAAAATCCGGCAGAAGATCGATAAAAGAAGAACCGGGGATCATGTCCCCGCCCACGCCTATACAGGTTGATTGCCCTATGCCGCAGGCAGTCATCATCATCACCGTCTCGTAACAGTTGGTGGCGCTCCGGGACATGATTCCTACCGGCCCTTCCGTGTAGTATCGGTGCGCCATAAATCCTGCCTTGCACTTGCCCGGAGAAATGATCCCGAAGGAATTGGGGCCGAAGAGCCTGATCCCCCGCTGCCGGGCCGTGTAATAACACTTCATCATATCGTGTACCGGAGTGTGTTCGGAGATCGTCATGATGAGGGGAATACCCGCATCCGCCGCTTCATACACACCCTGGGGGGTAAACCGGGCGGGCACGAAAAGAACCGTGGCGTTAGCGCCGGTTTTTTCCGCAGCCTCCCTGACGGTGTTGAAGACGGGAACGGTCACGGTTTTGTCCCGGACCGTAATCACCAGGTCCTGCCCCCCCTTGCCGGGGGTTACACCGGCCGCCACCACCGTGCCGTATTCCAGCATGGTTTGGGTGTGGAACATCCCTTCCCGGCCGGTGATGCCCTGCACCAGGAGCCGGGTGTTTTTATCGATTAAGATGCTCATTCTTCACGTCCTCCCCGGCAAATTGCCTCAACCGCTTCCGGTATATCCCCGGCGCTTACTATGGGCAGGCCGGATCCGGCGATGATCCGGACGGCTTCTTCCTTGTTTGTTCCTTCCATACGCAGGATAAGCCGTTTCCCCGCGGTCCCGGCCATGGCGGTACAAGCGCCCCTGGCGGCTTCGTCGCACCGGGTTATGCCGCCGAATATGCAGATAAACACCGTATCGATGCGGGGCCGTTTAAACATGATCCGTATCGCTTCCGCAATGCGATCCGCCGTGGCGCCTCCGCCCAGATCCAGGGCGGCGTGTACCTTCATTCCTTTTTTGGAAATCAAATCAATGCAACTCATGAGCATCCCCGATCCGTTGGACATGACTCCGACAGTACCGCTGTCTTCCATGGGTATAAAGTGGAAATTCACCTTCCGGGCTTCTATGACCTGGGGATCTTCCTGGAGCTTTTCCCGGAAGGCAACGATGTCCGGCAGGACCGAAAGGGCGTTGTCATCGATCTCCACTTTGCCGTCCAGGGCGATAAGCCGTCCCGATTCATCAAGGCCCAGGGGGTTGATTTCCACCAGCATGGCATGATAGTCAAAGAACATGCGGAACAGTTTTTGTACCGTATCCCGGAGGGCGTCCCTGTACCGGGGATCGGCGCCGGTCTTATCCATAATATACGATATTGAATAATCCGCGACGCCCCGCAGGGGATCAAGGGGAACCTTGGCGATCATACCGGGATTGGTCCCGGCGGTCTCCTCAATGTCCACTCCGCCTGCGGGAGAGAAGATCAAAAGAGGCGACTTGGTAAGCCGGTCCAGGAGTATGGACAGATACCATTCACGGGAAATTTCGGCCTTTTCGGAGATCATAAGCTCATCCGCCCTAAAGCCCCGTATATCCATGTGGAGCATCTTTTCGCAGAGTTTTACCGCCCCGTCTTCGTCCTCCGCAAATTGTACGCCCCCCGCCTTTCCCCGCCCGCCCGTCTGTACCTGGGCTTTGATGACCAGCGGGTATGCGAGTCCGGCATTCCGTATTCTTTCCGCGACACCGGGAATTTCGTCAACAACAATGTGGGGTTTGACGGGAATCCCGAATTTTTCCATTAATGTCCGCGCCTGATATTCCAGTAGTTTCATAAACCGTCCTTACGCCCAAATTTCTTCGTCCGAAGGCTGCCGCCAGTTTTCCCTGACAAAGGCGATCCGCGATTTGTTGAACAGGTGGTAGTAGGCGAGGTTTTCGCTGATGGAATTGTTGCCCCAACTGCCGCAGCCCAGCGTAGTGGTCGGTGAAAGGGAGTTGCTGAAAGCGCCGCCGTTCTGGGTGGCGCAGATTTGGTTCACCAGAACCCTGGATACGGGCAGTTTGAGGCCGGCGTATTCAATGTGGTCCCGGTTGTTGGACTGAACGTCCACCGAATGACCCGCCCCTTCGTACATAAGGTTTTCGCGGGCAATTTCTACGGCCTGTTCCCAGGTGTCGTATTCATAGGCGGTCATCACGGGACACATCTTCTCCCCGCTTAAATGGTCTTTTTCACCGCAGGCGGCGGGCTTGAGGATGACCAGCTTTGTTCCGGGGGGTACTTCCACCCCCGCGAGTTTTGCCACTTCCCCTACAGACCGGCCGACGCTGTCCTTGTTCACCTTCCCGTCCGGAAAGAGCGCTTTCCTGAAAGCGTCGATTTTAACAGGGTCGTCTATGAAACAGGCGCCGTTTTTAACAAAAGCGCCCAGAACGTCTTTAAAGTTTTTCTTTGAGGCGATGACGGACTGGGTTCCCGAACAGATGATACCGTTGTCAAAAATCCGGGAAGCGATCATTTTTTTCGCCGCTTCCTCAAAATCCACATCATCGTCAACCAGGCCCTGGACATTACCCGGCCCGACGCCGAAGCTGGGCTTGCCACTGGAATACGCGGATTTGACCATTGCGGCGCCGCCCGTGGCGATTACCACGTCAACCGCCTTCATCAGTTCGTTGGTCAGTTCAATCGTCGGTTCCCCGATCACCAGAAACAGGTCCCTGGGTACGCCGAGCCGGTCGAATTCCGGGTAGTAGAGTTCCGCAAGCCGTTTTGCGGTTTCCCTGCCCCGTGGATGCGGGGCGATAATAATGGAATTGCCGCCTTTGACGGCAAACATGGCGTTACACATGGGGGTCACCACCGGATTGGTACAGGGGGTCGCGGCTCCGACAACGCCCATGGGTTTTGCCACAAGGGCAATGCCCGCTTCCCTGTCGTATTCCAGAATACCCACGGATTTTTTGCCTTTAAGCCCGTGCCAGAGGATGCGGGCCTTTCCCCTGTTTTTATTGATTTTATCCTCGTAGACCCCCATACGGCTTTCTTCCGCCGCAAGTTTCGCCAGGGGATCCGCATTGTCGTACACTACCCGTGCCAGGACTTTTACAACGGCATCAATCCGTTCCTGGGAATACCCCGCAATCACCTTTTGGGCCGCTCTTGACCGTTCAACCAACTCCGCGATTTTCATGACATAGCTCCTTCAGAATGAGATACGATATTCCCGGTATGGTCTTATCCGCAAATTCTGCGGGATTTATCCGGGGATGTTTAAATTGGTAATACCATCATACTAGTATATGATTATACCAATGTCAACATTTTTTTGTAATTTCACGACATAAACGCAGACCATAAAATTACCGGGGTTCCCGGCCTGTCCCGTACCCTTGACTAAACCCTGTTAAAGTAGGAATTTAATAGCAACGGCACAGACGGAGACGAGTAGGCCCTGTACCGGATAAAGAGAGACCGCGCCGCAGGCTGTAAGCGTGGTTATCCGGGAATCGCCGAAAACCCCTCCCGAGCCGCCCCGGTGAACGGAACGGATTTGCGGTCGTAAATCCGCCCCCAGTATTCGGGGCCGGAATGGATGTTCCCATGCCCCCGTCAGCGGCGAAGAGAGCGCCCCCCGTCATGGAGAAGCGAAGCCGGGTGGTACCGCGGGTTACGGCCCGTCCCGGTAAGTGGAAATACGCAGGACCCCTGGTCCCGACGTTTCCGTATTTTAAACGCGAGAGGTGCGCCATGTCAGAAACCACAAAAGAACGGAACGAGAGGCTCGAAAAAATCCGCCATTCGGTAAGCCATGTTATGGCCCAGGCCGTGACCCGCCTTTTTCCGGGGACCAGGGTCGCCATAGGCCCGTCCATCGAGAACGGGTTTTACTACGATTTCCAGCTTCCCGGCCCCATTACCGCCGAAGACCTCCCCGCCATTGAAGAAGAGATGAAGAAGATCATCGAAAGCCGGCAGGACTTTGTCCGGGTCGTGACGGACCGGGAGGAAGCCCGGCGGCGGTTTGCGGAAGAGCCGTTTAAGCTGGAGTTAATCGACAATCTTCCCGAAGACGCGGAAGTCTCGGTGTACGAAAATCGGGACGCGGAGGGCAATACGCTCTGGGTGGACCTGTGCCGGGGCCCCCACGTGGCGAACACTCGAGAGATACATGCCGGGGCCTTTAAGCTCATGAACATTGCCGGGGCGTACTGGCGGGGGGACGAGAACCGGCCCATGCTCACCAGAATTTACGGCACGGCCTGGGAGAATCCCAAAGACCTCAAGGCGTACCTGGCCTTTCTGGAAGAGGTGGAGAAGCGGGATCACCGGCGGGTGGGCAGGGAGATGGACCTCTACTCCATCCACGAGGAAGCCGGAGCAGGGCTCATCTACTGGCATCCCAACGGAGGCCGCATGAGGGTGGCTATAGAAGACTTCTGGCGGCAGGAGCATTACCGGAACGGCTACGAAATCCTCTACACCCCCCACATCGGGAAGTCCTGGCTCTGGGAAACCTCCGGCCACCTGGGGTTCTACAAGGGGAACATGTATTCCCCCATGCAGATAGACAACCAGGATTACATCATCAAACCCATGAACTGCCCCTTCCACATCATGATCTACAAGAACAAGGGGAGGAGCTACCGGGACCTTCCCCTGCGCTGGGCGGAACTAGGTACGGTTTACCGGTACGAACGGAGCGGGGTGCTTCACGGCCTCCTACGGGTCCGGGGGTTTACCCAGGACGACGCCCATATCTTCTGTACCCCCGATCAGATCGAAGACGAAATCCGGGAAGTTCTGCGGTTCAGCCTTCACCTGTGGAAGGTCTTCGGGTTTAAGGACATCAAAGCCTACCTGGCCACCAAGCCCGCCGAATCCGTGGGGGATCCTGCCCGGTGGGACCAGGCCCTGGAATCCCTCCGCAAAGCCGTAACTGCCGAAGGGCTGGACTACGAAATCGACGAGGGGGGCGGCGCTTTTTACGGTCCCAAGATCGACCTGAAGATCAAGGATGCCCTGGGCAGGGAATGGCAGATGACCACCATACAGTTCGACTTCAACGAGCCTGAACGGTTCGACATGACTTTTGTCGATGCCGACGGGCAGCATAAGCGGCCCTACATGGTACACCGGGCCCTTCTGGGTTCCCTGGAACGCTTCTTCGGTGTTCTTATAGAACATTTTGGCGGCGCGTTCCCGGTATGGATAGCCCCGGAGCAGGTTGCGGTGATCCCCGTGGCGGAGAACTTCAACAGCTACGCAAAACAGGTCGCGGCGGAACTTAAGGCCCGGGACCTCAGGGTAACGGCGGAACTGGGTGATGAACGCATGAACGCCAAGATCCGCGCCTGCCAGAACCGGAAGATTCCCTACATGCTGGTGGTGGGCCAGCGGGAAGCGGACGAAGGCACGGTATCTGTCCGCCGCCGGGACGGGAAGCCGGGGCCCTTGGGATCCGCGGCCATGAAGATCGCCGAGTTCGCGGATTACGCAGTGGCTAAGGTCGCCGGCCGGGATACGGAATTATAGACGCCTAAAACAGGGGCGTTGTACCCGCCGGACGGGTAACCCCGTCATCAGCATACCGTAAATTTTTAAGTCTGCCGCCCTTTTGGGCGGTTTTTTTTACGCCCAGCCGGTACTTTCTTTTTCCTTTTGGTTATTTTTTTCATTATTTTGTTCGTAATTTTTTTTATTTCAAACGTAATTTTTTTCTTGACTTTTCGCAATAATTTAGTATTTTAAAGATACGGAGCGGCGACAAAGACCCGGTTGCAAGGGGTCTGGAGCTTCTCCCGTTGGACGTCCTGATACGAAAGACAATTCATGATGAGGAGAGTAAAATGACGGAAAGACAAAGCAAAATCCTGGAGATCCTGGCTGTATGCCAGCGTATCGAAGTATCTGCCCTGTCGGAATCGCTGCATGTGTCCCAAGTGACCGTGCGCAAGGATTTGGATCAGCTTGAGGGTATGGGGTTGATACGCCGGGAACACGGATTTGCGCTTTTTGGGTCCATTGACGATGTGGGCAGGCGTATGGCCATTCACTATGAAGTGAAACGGCGTATTGCCCAGGCTGCGGCGGCTTCGGTAGAGGACGGGGAAACGGTGATGATAGAATCCGGTTCCTGCTGCGCCCTACTGGCGGAAGAGCTTGCCCATACCAAGCAGGATGTCACCATCGTTACCAATTCGGCATTTATCGCCAATCACCTACGGCACATACGGACCTGCAAAATCTTCCTTCTGGGCGGGGAATACCAGCCGGAGGCTCAGGTCCTGGTAGGGTCCATAACCCGGAAGAGCGCGGAGATATTCTTCTCCGACAAGTTTTTCATCGGTACCGATGGTTTTATTGACGAATACGGGTTTACCGGAAAAAATCATATCCGGACGCAGACCGTCCGGAGCATGGCGGAACAGGCCGAAGAGATCATCGTTTTAACCGAATCGGAGAAATTTTCGCAGCGGGGCGTTGAGGGCATAGTGCGGACGGAAGATGTAACCGCCGTGTATACCGATGATCGCATCCCGCCGAAAAAAGAAATGCTGCTGAATGAAAAAGGCGTGATCGTCAACAAAGTGCCCGGACTCCAGGAACCGGGACAGGATCACGCGCCGGTAATCCGGCAAATGGAGGACTCCGTAAAGGAAACGCTTCACCGGCCGGTATCCCTGTCGGCCCGGTAGAATCCTATCCGGTTGGCCGGCCTTCCGGCAGAGATGTCTTGCCGCCCCGCGGTTTTACGCCATCCCTGCCGGGGCGGTCAATCCGGTATTTCAAAAACCCCTTCCAGTATATATGAAGGCTGGTAGGGAAAGGCGGGGACATCTTTAAGCTCGGTGACGCCGGAAAGGACCAGGATGGTTTCGATTTCCGCTTCCATTCCGGCGGCAATATCCGTGTCCATCCGGTCCCCGATGATGGCCGTGTCCTCCCTCCGGGCGTTAAGACGGCGCAGGCCGTGACGCATCATCAGGGGATTGGGTTTCCCCACAAAATAGGCTTTAACGCCGGTGGACATTTCTATGGGGGCGACCAGGGATCCGCAGGCCGGAACCAGGCCCTCTTCGGACGGGCCGGTTAAATCGGGGTTGGTTCCGATAAGACGGGCCCCTCCCAATACCAGCTTGACCGCCCGCTCCAGGGCTTCCAGGCTGTAGCCCCGGCCTTCGCCCACCACCACATAATCGGGATTCACGTTATTCATGGTAAACCCCACATCGTAGAGGGCCTGGATAAGCCCCGGTTCGCCTATCACGTAGACCGAACCTCCGGGCCGCTGAGTTGCCAGGAAAGCCGCGGTAGCCAGGGCGCTGGTGTAAAAATGTTCCGGATCCACCTGAATACCCAGGCGGGACAGCTTTTGGGAAAGTTCCAAAGGCGACCGTTCGCTGGAATTGGTCAGAAAGAGGAATGCCTTGTCGTTTGCTTCAAGCCAGTCCACAAACTCCGAAACACCCTTAAGAAGCCGGTTACCGTGATAAATCACTCCGTCCATATCTATGATAAACGC
>JAIRSL010000110.1 GCA_031255475.1 Treponema sp. | reverse complement strand
GGGATCTGCCTTTTCCTGTACGGGATGAAGGTGATGAGCGACGGAATCCAGCAGGCGGCCGGCGACCGGTTGCAGCGGGCCTTGAATTTCATGACCGGGAACCGGTTTATCGGGGTACTTACCGGCGCCGTGGTTACCACCATAATCCAGTCATCTTCGGCGACCACCGTGATGGTGGTGTCCTTTGTGAACGCCGGGCTTCTTACCCTAACCCAGGCCATAGGGGTGATCATGGGGGCCAACATCGGGACCACAACCACGGCCTGGGTCGTGTCCCTCATCGGGTTCAAATTCGATATTTCCGCCATAGCCCTTCCCGCGCTGGGGATCGGATTTATCATGGGGGCCGTCAAATGGAAGTACCGGGACCTGGGAACGGCCTTTTTAGGCTTCGGGTTCATCTTCCTGGGCCTCCAGTTCCTTACCGACGCTCTGCCCACGGTAGACCCCGAATCCCTCACGTTCATCAATCAAATTTCCGATATGGGATTTGTGTCGGTCCTCATTGCCATTGCCGTCAGTACCGGCGTAACCCTGGTGATGCATTCCTCGGCGGCCGCCATCACGCTGATCATAACCCTGGCCTTTGGAAGGGTTATCAACTTTGAAATGGCCGCCGCCATGATCCTGGGCGCCAATATCGGCACGACTATAGACGCCATCCTGGCCGCCATAGGGACCAGGACCGCGGCCAAACAAACCGCCCTGGTACATGTGCTCTTTAACGTGGTCGGCAGCATTGTGGTCCTGGTATGCTTCAAGCCCATCCTTTTCCTGGTGGACCTCATCATTCCTGGTCCCGCCAACGGCCCCAACATAGCCTCTCACCTTGCCTTGTTCCACACGATCTTCAATGTGTTCTGTACCATAGTGTTTCTGCCCTTTGTAAGCCAGTTTGCCGCCCTGGTTGCGTTCCTCATAAAAGATAAACCCGGCCAGGAACCCCAAACCCGCCAGCCGTACAAACTGGAATACAGTTCCGGCGCTATTCAAAACAGCCCGGAACTCAACATACTCAGGGCGCAGAAGGAAATCCGGGACATGGCGGGAATCGCCTCGTCCATGTTCGCCCAGGCCAGTTCGGCCCTGCGTTCCCTCAGGCAGGTCGAGGACCGGGAAGCGGAGGTAAACACCCTTATACGGGACTTGCAGGAAAAGGAAGAAATCGCCGATGAAATGCGGGAAGAACTTACCCGGTTCCTTATCGCATGTACCCGGCAGCAGTTGAGCCGCCAGTCGGACCGGAAGGTGTCCATGCTCCTGCGCGTCATTGCGGATATTGAGGATATGACCGATGACTGCTACGGCATCAGCCTTATCCTGGAACGGAGCGTGAAGAAGGACCTCATCTTCAAAGAAAAGGAGATGGAGGCATTGGCGCCCTACGTGGGCCTGGTTGAGGAATTCCTGGACTTTGTCGGGGAACAGCTCGGCAGCCGCGTTTCGCTGAAACAGATCCTCTACGCGCGGGACCTGGAAAGCAGAATCGACAAATCAAGAGACAAACTGCGGAAGATGGGCCGCAAGCGCATCGAAGCCGGAGAAAACGTCAAGACGGAACTCCTGTTTATCGATCTGGTTAAGCGTATCGAAAAGCTGGGGGACTGGTGTTCCAATATTTCCGAGGTTCTGGCAAAGACAGGGTGACGCTGATTTTTCCATCCTTAGACGCACATACCGCGTAAGCTGTAATTCGTTATCGTACCGCGAATTACGGCTTACGCGGCATATACGCGATTGCGAAAGAACCGGCGCGTCACCCCGCGTACCTCCGGGCCTCCTCCCCTATGGTCGTAGGCGGGCCGTGGCCGGGGAACACCCTGATGCCTCCGTCCATGGCGAAGAGCCGTTCCAGGCTTTGCCGGAGGCGTTCCCAATCCCCGCCGGGAAGGTCCGTGCGCCCGTACCCGTCCTGAAACAGGGTGTCTCCGCTAAAGAGGATCTTTTGGTCCGCCAGGTAGAATCCCACCGAACCGGGCGTATGCCCCGGCAGATACAGCGCCGTAAAAGGCCCGGCCCGGCCCCCTTCATCAAGGAGCAGGGAAGGAGACGGCATATCCTTCCAGAGCATATCCACATAGGACGGATCTCCGGCGGCGGCAAAACTGTTCCGGTGAACGGCGTAGGCGGCTTTCCCAAGATAGGCGGCGTCCTCCGGGTGTATGGCGATGACCGTTTGGGGAAAGGCCGCCGCCAGATGAGGCAGGGCGGCAATATGGTCGAAGTGGCCGTGCGTAAGCAGGATGTACCGGGGCCGGAGGTTTAATTTTTCCATCCGTGCTATAATGACCGGCGCCTGATCGCCCGGATCGATGATCGCGCAGGGCCGGGGAGCGTTCTCCGGCAATGACCGGGCGGATTCATCCGGCGGAGAGAATTCGTCCAGGGGAAGGATGTAGCAATTAGTGGCAATGGCCCCCAGGACCAGAGGTTTCAGACAGTTTTCATTCATGATGGAGGAATAATACCCTGCGGCTTTTGGATTTGCTAGTAATCATCGGTTTCGCGGCGTTCTGGTACGGCATGGTCCCGGTGGCCGGGGCTTTCGTGAACCGCCGCGGATGGCGCTCTTTTCGCCGGCGTTTTGACGATCTCAGGCTCAGGCCCTTTCTGGATTACGCCGCCTACCGCCGGGGAGAAGCGGGGCTCTACCGCTTTATAGGCGGGTTTGAATCCGTCACCGACGGCCATACCCTGTGGATACGGAACGACGATCTCACCATCCCCATTTTTTTGTCCGGCGCTCACACCTACGTGCTGCCCATGCCGGAGAAAGACGAGCCTTCCGGGATATTTGACCCCGGTAAGGAAACCCCGGCCCGCATCGACTGGGACCGGGTGACCTCCCTTACCGAAGGGGCCAAGGTCTTTGTCGGGGGGGCCCTGCTGGCCCGGAACAACCGGCTGACCTTCGTTTCCGAACGGGACACCCCCCTGCTGGTCATCTTCTACGACGGGCCCGACCGATCCCTTACCGCCCGGACCATACGGGCGGGCCGGGACGGCCACGAATACTGGAACGTCGTTACCCCCTACGCCCTCATCGCGGGCGCCTTCTGCCAGCTCCTTATAGCCCTGAATTTTCTCCAAAGGCCCGCCTTCAGGCTCACGGCGCTGTCGGCCTTTATCGCGGTGTTTATCCCCCTGTTCCCCATGATACCCCCCGGCTTTGCGCTGACCATACTGTACAAACGGCTCTGGTGGCAGGCCCGTGTCTTTAGGGCCTACCGGGATCTGGCGCGGCTCCCCTTAAAGCACCTGCCCTCCGGTCAGGGACAAGGCCGTCTTCCCGATGGGGAACTCTATATGGGCCTTTATTGCGAATCCCTCTCCGATGAGGTAAAGGCCGCCATGGAAAACCGGACGCTTCCCCTGCTTATCCCGGAAAAAGCGGCGGACAAACACCGGGGCTGGTATATTTTTGGGGCGGTTCCCGAAAACAACGGGGAAGCAGTCTCCGCGCTCCCCCGCGTTCCCCGGGATGTATTCGCCGCCTGCGGGATCATTCCGGGAAATCCCCAGGAACTGGCCCGGAATTTTACCCGCGGGGCCTATATTTTGGAGATTATTTCCTGGATTGCGCTGCTTGCGGGGATTAGCCTAAACATCTTCTTTATCGGGATGATCATCGTCCTCTTGAACTGAAGATTCGTCCCGAACGGGTTCTTCTTCCCGGTAATCCGCGTCTCCGGCATCCGTGAATCCGCCTTCCCCGTCTTCCGGGAAAAACCCCGCGCCGCCGTCGTCCGTTTCAGTGGAAAAACCAGGCTCGTCCGTCCCTCCCTCTTCCGGCTTCGATTCGTCCTTGCGGGTCCGGGCATAGTTGACCACCAGGGACCGCCCTCTGAAAGGCTTCCCGTTAAGGGCTTCGATTATCTCGTCCGCCGCCGCCGTCCTGACCTGGACAAAGGAATAGTTGTCAAATATACGGATGGACCCGATGTCGTCCCTGGATACCGAAGTCTTCGCCGTGATAAACCCCAGAATTTCGCGGGGGAACACCCGCCTGCTCCTGCCTATGCCGACAAAAAGCCGTACGGACTCGTCTTCCGGCAGAACCTTGCGGCTTTCCTGCCGGTTTCCCTCGTCCCTTTCCTGAACAGGTTTTTGGAATTTGCGGGAATTTTTCTCCCGAAAACCGCCGGGTTTACCGCCTTTCCCCTGGTCCAGTTCCATAAGCAGGTATGCGGTAAAATACGACCGCCTGAAAAAAGAAACTTCTTTTTTGAAAATTGAGCGGTACTGGCTCAGAAGTTTAGGATCCGCCTGATTATACGTCTTCTCAAGCGCCTCGGCAATCTGTTTTTTTAATCGTGCTGAATCAAACTGAAAGGACATGAACTTGTCTTGCTCCTAAAAGTGAATTACCGGCTTTCCCAAAACAGTGCGTTTGGGAAAGCGGCCTTGAAATCCGCAGTTCCGCCGGACTGATAGCCCACAGGCCCAAAGCCAGAGAAACTGCCGGAACCTGTCCCAAAACCGCGCGTCGGTACGCCCTCAATTAGTTTTTGGACGGGTTTCTTTACCATGGCATAAACGGGGCAAAAACACAAGGCTCCGGGTAAAACATACGGCGCCGCGGTATGCCCCGGCTTGTCCCTCTTCCGGCGGGGAACCTGGCCGGCGTGCTTTTCATACATTAGACGTACCTGACATAAGCGGTGGCGTAGGGGATAAAGGAGCGGCGCAGCAGGACGCGGGAGAACTCGCCGGATTCTGCGGGAAGATCCAGAATGATGCGGGTGATTCCGGGGGGAACCCGGTCCGGGAGAAGGGAGAGAAGGGCCTCCCCTATGCCGAGGCCGCGGTATTCGGGGCGGACCTCCAGGGTGGTGACGCGCAGGGCGTCGCCCCGGATAAGGGCAGCAAGGCAGGCCGCGAATTCGCCGGAACCGGTTTCGGCAATGACGGCCAGGTCTCCGGGAAACGCCCAGTCTCCATCACGTTCCCCGGCAAAAGACCGGGCGGTTTTCTCCGAAACCTGCCGCGAAAGGGATACCCGCAATTCATCGACACATTCGCGGTGCAGGTCCCCGGCCGCCGCCGCGTCTTCGGGTACGGCGTCCCTGAAGCAGAAATCTTCCAGAACCAGATCGCCGGTTTCTTCGGGCTCGGTTCCTATACGTTCAAGACCCCATTCCTCCCGCAGACCGTTGTACCAGTCCATGATAACCCGCCGCATTTCCCGGTCCTTAAAGGCGAACCAGAGCTGTTCCGCTTCGGGGTATTCGGCCATGACATCCTTAAAAGCCCGGAACACCCCGCGGCCCCTGTCCAGGGCGGCGGTCAGCCTGTTCCTGATGACGGTGTTCTTAAAACCGGCGGCGAACCGCTCCATAAGCCTGAATCCCTCGGAAGAATCCCATTCCGGCAGGGAAACAATCCGCCCGTCTTCGGCATTCCAATCCCCGTCAAACTCCTCATCGTCCTCCGGAATGACTATTCCGTCCCGGGTATCCAGGAAAAATATCCCGTTCTGATCCTCCATGGAGAACAGGATGTCGTTGATGAGCGCTTCGGTCAATTCAAACTGCATGATTCATTTTAAGAATGAAGTATCCCGCGGTCAAGATAAATAATACCTGTTGATCTTACCATATTTTATATGCAATATTGATGTATTGGGTTTTTTTAAAAACTTCGCTTTTTGGAAAGCCCTTAAAAAAAAGAAATAAAATTTGTTTTACCATTGCGTGCATCCGGTAAAATAGAATAGAAAGGGAGTGTATCCATGAAAAAAAGTGTCCTGTTTATTCTTTGTAGTTTAGTAATCTTTTGGATGGCGTCTTGCGCAACCGCTCAAACAAGGGAAATTCCGGCGGAAGTGGATGTGAAGTCCCTGGTGGAATCTTTCAAGGACTCTGCCGCTGCCCAGACGGGAGACGCCGCGCGGATGGGGGCGTCTTCCCCGGAGCCGGTCTCCGGCGCGTATCATACCGCTTATCACGTATTCGGCCCGGACGAAATTCCGCTGATGGTATCCGTTCCGGCTAATACGGATCAGGAGATCGGCGCCATTATCTGGCTCTGCGACGAAAGTACCCTTGGTTCCAGCGTTTTTGATTTCGGCGTTTATCCGGCCGTATATAAAGAAAAATATATCATCGCCGTCATGCCGTACAAGTTTAAATCCGGCGATGTCCGGGTTAAAAACATCAAGAATTCGGTCGGCGACATCGTAAACTTCGTGAAAGTCATAGCCGGGGATTATCAGATAGATCTTAACCGTATCATTTTGGTCGGTTATACGGCCGGATTTTTTTCAATGGCGTATCTGTAATCCCGCGGCATAGTTCCCTTTAGGATGGAATCCATGAACAAAGCGCTCGAAAACCTAAAAGAACGGGGTTTTTATGCCCAATGTACCGATCCCGAGGGCCTTTCCCGGCTTATGGACGAAGGACCGGTAGTTTTCTATGCGGGCTGCGATCCTACCGGGGTAAGTCTGCACATAGGGCACATGGTCCCCTATTTTGCGTACCGCCACCTCCGGGACGCCGGGCACAAAGGCATAGCTCTTTTGGGAGGCGGGACCGCCCGTATAGGCGATCCTTCGGGCAAATCGGAAATGCGGAAGATGCTGAGTTACGGCCAGCTTGACGCGAACACTGGGTTTATCAAAAACCAACTCGATCAGTTCCTGGGCTTTGACGGCAGCGGCTCCCGGTGGGCCAACAACAAGGACTGGCTTGCGGACCTCAATTACATTGATTTTCTCCGTGAAATCGGGAGTCATTTTTCGGTAAACCGTATGCTCAGTTTTGAGTCCTACAAGATACGTCTTGAAACCGGTCTTTCTTTCATCGAATTCAACTATCAGCTTCTGCAAAGTTACGATTTTCTGGAACTTTACCGGCGTTACGGCTGCCGCCTTCAGATAGGCGGAGACGATCAATGGGGGAACATCGTTGCCGGGTCCGATCTGATCCGCCGGGTCGAAGGCGCGGAAGTCTTCGGCCTCACCTTTCCCCTGGTGACCACATCAGACGGCAAGAAGATGGGTAAAACCGAAAAAGGCGCCGTCTTCCTGGACCCCGGTCTGGTGAGCGCCTACGATTTCTTCCAGTATTGGCGGAATGTGCAGGACTCCGATGTCCGGCGTTTTCTCCTGATGTTTACGTTTCTCCCCGTGGAGGAATGCCGCCGCCTTACCGAACCGGGAAAAAATCCCAACGAGGCCAAGGAACGTCTTGCCTGGGAGGTTACCGCCCTGATTCACGGCAAGGAAGAAGCGGATAAAGCCCTTTCCGGCGCGCGGGCCGCATTCGGCGGCGGCGGCGATTCTTCGGCCATGCCCGGCGTTGTCCTGCCCCGGTCCCG
>JAIRSL010000293.1 GCA_031255475.1 Treponema sp. | reverse complement strand
TCAATCTGCTGGTTTATCGTAACCATCATCCCCATAGCCATGAGTTTATGAATGAGGTCCGATGCTTTAAGGTTCATCTTTTTCGCCAATTCGGATATGGACACGACTTCCATGATGTCGATGGACTTTGGTACCGGATTGGTTACATTAATGATCTTCTTCTTGGTCTGGAGGAGTTTTTCCTCCATTTCCTGCTCTTTGCGCTGATACGCCGCCTTTTTCGGCTTAAAGGTCTTTTTAGCGGGGCCTTTTCCGTCACCGACCGGAACCCCTGTGGGAGGCGCGCTTCCCGGAGCGCGGGGGATTCCGGGCCTGAGACCGCCTCGGGGACCGGCAAAACCGCCGGGACCGTTACGGGGACCCGCGAACCCGCCGCCGGGACCGCTGCGCGGCCCGCCGAACCCGCCCGGCCGGTTACCCGCGGGAGCGCCGTTTCCGAATCTGCCGCCGGAACCGCCCGGCCTGGGGCCCGACGGCCTGGGACCGGACGTTCCCCCGTAGGGACGCTGGCCCTGACCGCCCCGGTTTCCCGGCCCGTCACCGCCGCCCGCGGGTCTGCCGCCCGCAGGCCGGCCCCCTATCCTGCCGGCCGTGCCGATAGGGCGCTGGGTAAAGGAGGAACCGCCGCGGTCGCCCCGGTTTGAGACGTTATCGTCCTGCGGGGGCCGGGGCCCGACAAAACGGCCGCCCACCTTACCCGCCGCGCCGGTAGGACGCCGGGGGAAGGGGAAGGAAGCCGCCTGCGGTTCACCCGCAGGGTTTTCGGCAACAGCGGATTTCCCGTCTTTCCGGCCGTCATCGGCAACGGGTTTATCAGATACCGGGACGGGCGGAGGGGCGCTTCCCTGATCTCCGGCGGGGATCGTTTCGGCCGGAAGTTCCCCGCCGGTATTTCCGTGCCTGGCGGCGACTACGATCTTTGGCTGAGTCTTTTTTGCCGGCTCCCGCACAACAACGGCGGGAACGGGCGCGGGTTTCTTTTTTACCACGATCACCTTTTTAACAACACCTGGGGAAGAAGCCGGTTTTTCCCCCTGGGGCTCACGCTCGTGTTTCTGCCGCTTAATGAGTTCTACTTTCGGTTTTTGGGCGTTATCTAATTCCTCAGCCATGATCCACCTTTAAATGCTTCGATTTTCTCGAAAATCTTTACTCTTCCTCATACTCAAAACTAAGTCCGACTCCGCAATTAGGACAGTTTGTCATAGAGGGATTAATCTTCGCGCCGCACTCGGGACATTCATATTCTTCAACTTCGGCGCTTTCCTCTGCCGCCGCTTCGCCGGCTTCCTCACCGGCCGCGCTTCCGGCTTGTTCTTCGTCTTCGAACGGAGCTTGTTCATCATCTTCTTCAACAATCTCCACGAACTCTTCAATGAGCTTACGCAGGGCGTCCAACTGCTCCGCCGTAACCCCCTGGAGGCTGGGAACGGCATCGTCCGGCAGATCCAGGAAATCCTCGATGAAGTCGATGCCGTTTTCCAGCAACGCCGCAGCCGTCTCCGTGTCCACGCCGGGAAGCTCCGAGATGCGGGAAATTTCTTCCCCGTAATCCCCGGTGTCCCCGAAAAGTTCCGAAACCGCCCGCCGGGATTCACTGGCTATATCCATTTCCGCAAACTGGGCGTCGGTCTTGACATCAATGTTCCAGTCCGCAAGGCGGTTCGCCAGCCTGACGTTGAGCCCCTGTTTGCCGATGGCCAGGGAAAGCTGGGATTCGGCCACCACCGCAAGGGCCTGATGCTTGGCCTCATCCATGATGATCACATCCCGGACTTCCGCCGGCGAGAGGGCGTTTTTGATGAATTTCCGGGGATCCGGATCGTATTTGAGAATGTCTATTTTTTCCCCTTCCAGTTCCCGTATGACCGCCTGGATGCGTACCCCCTTGAGGCCCACGCAGGCCCCCACAGGATCAACATCGTCCCGGTTGGAATAAACCGCAAGCTTGGTGCGGTACCCCGCTTCCCGGACTATTTTGTGGATCTCCACGGTCTTGTCGTAGATTTCCGGCACTTCAAGCTCAAAAATGGCCCGGACAAAATCCGTATGCGCCCGGGAAAGGACGATCTGGAGTCCCGAAGCGCTCTTGTTCACCTCGACAATGAAGGCCTTGATACGGTCGTTGACATGATAGGTTTCCCGGGGAGACTGGTATTTTTTGGGAAGTATCCCTTCGATTTTTCCCAGGTCAACATAAATGGTCCCGTTCCGCTCCCGCTGGTAGTACCCGATGATAATCTCCCCGACCTTATCCTTGTATTCCGAGTAGAGGCTGTCCTTCTGTATCTCCCTTATGGACTGGTGGGCGGTCTGCTTGGCGCTTTGCACCGAAATCCGGTCGAATTCCTTGGGATCCACCTCGATGAGGAGTTCATCCCCTATTTCGGCATCGGGGTTAAGCCGCCGCGCCTCTTCCAGGTCTATCTCCAATACCGGATCGTAAACCCCGTCCACTATCGTCTTCTGGGCGTAGATCGAGACTTCCCGGTTGTCCTCGCTGAACCGGACCTGGGCGTTATTCGCCATGCTCCCGAACCGGCGCTTGTACGCGGCAAGAAGGGTGTTTTCTATGGTCCGCAGGATCAGATCTTCCGAGATACCCCGATCCTGAATCAACTGGTTAATTGCCTCCGACATATCCGTAGCCACGAGATTAAACCTCCTGTTAGCTTTTATTATGTTTCCGGCGCAGCGTCATACTCCTTTCCTTTGCCGGACGGAACCGGTGAAACGCCGTCTTCCGGCGGCGCGGCGTCATCTAAACGCGCTTTAGCTATAATCCCATAGGACAATGATACCGCGCCGTCTTTTCCTTTGAGGGTTATCCCCCCGGAATCAGCGGCCAGAAGAACGCCTCCGGTCCAATCGGAAATATCCGTCCGGTAACACCGGACCCCCCGGCCCAGGTAGAACCGGAATTCGGCCCCGTCTTTGATCAGGCGGTTTATTCCGGGGGAAGATACCTCCACATAGAGGTCCCTGCCGGGAAAGGCCAATTCCAACCGGGGCAGGATAGCCCGGTGGACTAGGGAACAATCATCGGTCCCCACAGGATAAGCCGGACCGCCCTTGTCCACTGCCGCCCGAACCTGTACGGTCCCCCGGTGTTCGGACACGGTTACGTCTATCAGGATCATCCCCAACCCCCGGACTACCGTTTCCAGGGAATCAAATACCGGGTCCGCTTCCCTCGGGGTATACCGCATTGTTCCACCTTTCCGTTATAAAAAAAGGGTCGTTCGACCGACCCTTTTTTAACTGAATCTCCGACTGTCCCTCTCACTATACTTATGATCGTATAATCTTGTCAATAT
>JAIRSL010000267.1 GCA_031255475.1 Treponema sp. | reverse complement strand
CTGCCGGGCTTCATCTGGCTTCTGGTCATCCACATGGGTTTTGCGATCACCACGGTATTCATCTTCTGGGCGGCAATGGTCAAGGCGGTCAACAACCTGGGAACCGCGGCCGAACAGGGCAAGATGTTCGGTTTTCTTGAAGGCAGCCGCTATCTTATCGGTATTCTCGCCATGTACGGTTCCATTGCCGTTTTCGGAATGTTTGCCGATGAAGTTGCGGGGTTTAAGGGCGTCATTGTCTATTACAGTATCGCGGTAGCCGTTGCCGGCCTTCTGGTTCTGTTCTTCTTTAAGGATACCAAAAAAACGGCGGAAGAAAAGGCCGGTGCGGAAGAAAAGGGAAAAATTATCTCTTTCAAGCTCTTTAAGGAAGTTCTGAAATATCCCCATATCTGGATGTGCGGCGTAATCGTGTTTTGCAATTATGTGCCGATAAGCCTGGGTAATTACATCAATCCTTATTTTGTTGACGGGTTTAAGGTTTCCACCGCGCGGGCCGCGACATTGACCACTACGGCCGGAGCGCTCGCAACGGTGATCAGCGCCTACCTTGGGGGCGTCGTTGCGGATAAAATCGGGAGCCGGGTAAAATTCATGGCCGGGGCTTTTATCGGCATGATCATCTTCGTGCTTATCATGCAGTTTATTCCCCTGGATCCTTCGCTGGTGTATGTGTTTTTTACGGTTAACGTGCTTTTCAGTTTCTGTGCGTACTGCATTAAGGCCCTCTATTTTTCGACCATCGGCGATGTCAAAATGCCCAAGCATCTTGCGGGCGCTTCTTCGGGAGTCATCTCCCTGGTGGGATACGCCCCGGATATGTTTATCTACCTGGTGATAGGTTCCATCATGACAAGCATGGGCAACGCTTTCGGCTACCGGTTAAACTTCATTTTGATGACCGTCTTTTCGGTGATAGGTTTTGTCTGCTGCCTTATCCTGATGCGGATGATACGGAGGTCAAAGTCCTTCGAAGCCAGGGAAGCAGAAACCGCGCCCGCGGCTTAAAACAGAAAAACTGCGTTCCCGTAAGGGGACGCGGCGGGAAACATGAGACGTGGTTGTCCATCGTCCCGGAACGATGTTCCGTTTGATAACGCGGCGGGGTTCCGCCGTCCATGTTAGGGAGTATAGATAATGGCTTATATCAATGTATCGGTGTATGTCCCCCAGGCGGCAACCAATATCAACGTAGATTTGGTGTTCCCTACCGACGGGCTTTTAGTAGACGGCAGGCACGAAGTTAAAGGGGTTATTACCCTGCTTCACGGCCTGTACGGATCGGGCAGGGACTGGATACAGCTTTCCGCCGCAAGCCGGTACGCCTATGACCGGGGCTATATCCTTGTATGTCCAAGCTGCGGGAATTCGTTCTACAACAACATGGCTTACGGCCCGCCGATGTACGACATTGTTGTGGAACACCTTCCCAAACAGTTGGATATGATATTTAAGATTCCCCGTGACCGTGACCGGAACTATATCGCGGGGCTCTCTATGGGCGGCTACGGCGCCATGCGCATCGGCCTTCTTAACCCGGACCGGTATGCCGCCATCGGGTCTTTTTCCGGGGCGCTGAACGCCGCTGCCGGGATACGCGCCGCGGCGGGAACCCCGTATCAGAATTTCTTTGCGCCGATATTCGGGGATAACCTTGCTGTTCCCGATGATGCCGATTTATTAAAGATTATTCCCAAAGCCGCGGCACGGGAAGGCGCACTGAAACAGCGTATCCTTGTTACCTGCGGCAGGCAGGACGAGGCGGACTACCAGATACATACACAAAACCAGACCTTCATCAGCGCCGCCGGAAAAGCGGCCCTGGATGTTACCTACCGCGAATGGGACGGCGTGCATGTGTGGAATGTCTGGGATCGCAGCCTTGTCGAGTTTATCGGTTTTATTGAAAACAGCGATTATGCCGCGGATGAACGGAAAAACTGGACGGAGGATGCCGTATAACATCAGGCGGCGGTATTTTCTTATTAAGGGGGAATCATGGCTTCTTCGGTAAATAGCGATTATAACAACGACATTAACGGCTGGCCCGACATTATCAGGCAGCTTGAAAACATTGCAAAGGCCGGTTTTACCCATATCCAGTGGATCCACGACTGGCAGGGTGAGTATATGTACGGCCGGAGCGAGATGTATTTTATCAGGAATTGTTTGCGCGATCTGGGGCTCACCTGCCACACCCTTCACGCAACGGAAGGCGGGATGCGGGCGGTCAGGTACGGCGACGGGACCGGTGAATTCCGCAACAGGTATCGGCTGCTTACGGACATCCGCAAGGATTATACTTCCGCCGTGGAATTTATCCGTCTTGCGGGTGTAGACTTGATACGGAACCGCATTGATCTAAGTTCGCTTATCGGCGCTTCGGCAATGGTGCTGCACATGCAGCTTCCCTGGAAAATGTTTGAAGAAAGCGGGGACGGCAAAAAAGAGTATTATTCCCAGGTGTATAAATCCCTTGACGAATTGAAAGAATATTCCAAGAATGCGGGAGTAAAAATCGCTTTTGAGAATTTGATCTGCACACCGGCGCGGCACATGGAAGAATGCTTTGACCAGCTCTTTGACCGCTACGACAGTGATTATATAGGGTTTTGTTACGATACAGGCCACGCCACCCTTCAATGCCGGGACAACTACTATTATTTTGCGGAAAAATATCTTGACCGCCTTTTGGTCTGCCACTTGCAGGACACAGATTCCATCAGTGATGAGCTCGCCGGTGACGACTGGGAAGTCTTGAAGCACGACCGTCACCGGGTTCCCTTCTCCGGCGTTGTGAACTGGGATAAGGTCGCGTCCCTTATCGCCAAAAGCCCCGTCGATCTGCCCGCGGATTTCGAGGTCGGCATCTATGCGCCGACCCCGGAAGAGGAATTCGAGCTTCTGGTTGACTGCCGGAAAAAGGCCGAGCAATTCAACGGGATGGTCCTGTCGTACAGGCAAAAATGATGTCCGTGTTCCGCCTTCTGGCGGTTCAGTGAAGGGACAAACCGGGTTCTTCCCTCCGATCCGCTGTACGGTAAAGAATCGGCAACTTTTACGCATTTTTTGTGGACGGCAGGGTGATCCTGTGGTAACATACCCCTATGGGGCTTTTACGCGGAGGAGAATTCTTCTCGGGTAAGCTGCGCCGCGCGGGCGCCAGCGATAATCTGGCAGGATGGCTGTTTGTGCTGCCTGCCCTGCTCCCCCTGCTGGTATTCTGGGTGTTTCCCGTGTTCTATTCCCTGTTCATCAGTTTCACCGACTGGGATCTGATATCGAAAAATTTCAATTTTGTGCTGATAAAAAATTATACATCCCTGTTCAGAGATCCGAAATTTTTTAAAGTTCTGGCCAATACCCTGGTTTTCGCTTTTGGCAGTACAGCTTCCGCCATCATAATAGGGTTTCTAGCCGCCCTGCTGTTCAGCGGGAACCATGCTGTCGGCAGCGGTTTTAAGCGGTTCTCTTTCGGTACGGGCGTTTTTCGCACTTTTATTTTTTCCCCGTATATAACGCCGATGGTTGCCGTAAGCATCGTATGGTCATGGATATTTGAGCCCCGTGTGGGGGTTTTGAATTTCGTTCTTTCCCTGTTTCACCTTCCGGCCCTTAAATGGACCCAAAGTATGGACACCGCCATGCTGTCGGTTATCATCGTGACCGTGTGGAAGCAGCTTGGCTGGGCAATGATATTCTATATCGAAGCGATTAACCGCGTACCCGGCAGCCTGACGGAAGCCGCGATTATCGACGGCGCGGGCTTTATAAAACGTCTTGTTCATGTCACGATTCCCATGGTTTCCCCTACTACGTACTTTCTGGTTATTATCAGCACTATTATTTCCCTCCAGGCGTATGATCAAATTCTGGTGCTGACCAACGGAGGGCCGGCGGGGGCAACCCGAACGCTGCTGTACTATTATTACCAGGAGGCGTTTAGTAATTTTTCCGCAGGAAAGGCATCGGCGGTTGCGGTAATTATCGTACTGATCACCGTAATCCTGTCGGTATCGGAAACAATGCTTTCCAAACGGGCGGTGTATTATGATTAGCTGGTTCTCCGCCGCCCGGCGGGCCGCACCGGGAGCCGCCGCTGTCCTCAGATATGCCGTCATCATAGCCTTAAGCGCAGCCATGGTCTTTCCCTTCTTCTGGATGGTTACTAATTCGATAAAAACAAAAGACGAAATATGGGCCGTTCCTCCCCGGATACTCCCCGCCGTTCCCCAATGGAGCAATTATACCGATGCCGTCATGGACGGAATATTCTTCCATTATATGAAGAACAGTATTAGTGTTTCATCTATTATAACGGTGATTGTGCTGTTTAATTCCGCCATGTTCGCCTATGCGATAACGCAGATCCGGTTTCGGGGACGCAAGGTTCTTTTCCTCCTTATCATGATGACTTATATTATGCCTTCTGCATCCACCTATGTTCCCTGTTATATCATTCTGGCACGGTTCAATCTTATCGACACGCACCTGGGGTATGTTATCTCCTGTGCGGCCAGTATTTTTAATATTTTCTTTTTCCGGCAGACTTTTCTCCAGATTAACCGTTCCATCCTGGAAGCGGCTCGTATAGACGGCGCAGGTCATTGGACGATTCTGTGGAAGGTCATTGCGCCCATGTCCGTTTCCGCGTTTGCCGCCCTTGGCATACTGAGCTTTATCGATAATTATAACAGTTATCTTTGGCCTTCGCTTATCATTAAAACCAGGGCCAAATATTTTGTAAGCCTTGGCCTTAGGGCATTCTTTTCCGGCCAGGGAGCGTATGGGATCAAGTGGGGCGCTATCATGGCGGCATGTTGCGTAGTGATACTGCCGCTGCTTCTGTTATTCGCGCTGGGGGAGCGCTGGATTGTCCTGGGCATAACAAGCGATTCCGCCATTAAAGAATAAAAAATCGCCGTCCCGGGGGACCGGGTATTAAATCCCAAGGGGATACGGAAAAAATTGAAGAGAAGATTAGGAGGGAAACGAACATGAAAAAACAAAATCGGTATGCGCTTATCGGCATATTCCTGCTGGGGCTTTTATCCTGCGGCGGAAAAACTTCCGCCCCGTCAGGTCCCGTCAGGATTGATTTCTGGTATGGCCTAGGAGGAAAATTGGGCGAAACGGTGGAATCGATTATTGCCGCCTTTAACGAATCCCAGGATGAGGTTTTTGTAACCGGCGTTCAACAGTCGTCTTACCAGGAAACGGAACGGCAGCTTCAGGCGGCGGTGGCGGCAAACAAGGTCCCCGCGGCAGCCATTATGCGGGTATACGGGCTGAATACCTTTGCCCGCCGGGGCATCATAGCGCCTCTGGACAGTTATATTGACGCGGTTCCCGATTTCAACAAAGATGATTTTATCCCCTCGTTCCTTTCGTATTGCTACAGCGACCGGAATGAGATCATCGCCTTGCCGGCTTACGGGACTACACAGGTAATGTACTACCGCATGGACGCTTTCAGGGAGGCGGGCGTAGAACCCGATGAAGCCTTTAAGAGCTGGCAGTCCCTGGCGGAGGCGGCGGCAAAAATGACGAAGCGCGACAGGAACGGTGTGACTTTTTATGGCTGGGAACTGATGTGGGGAAGCAGCAATATGATGGATATTGCCTACGGCAACGGCGCCCGGCATCTGAGCGATGACCAGCGTACCGCCCTCCTGAATACCCCCGAATGGGTCGATTCCTGGGAAACGGTCCGCCGCTGGATTCATGACGATCAGGTATTCGGCCTCCATTACGGCGGGGACGGCTGGGAATACTGGTACAAAACCATCGATGATGTGATGCAGGGACGAGCCGCGGGTTATCTCGGTTCATCGGGAGATCAGGGGGACCTCGATTTCAACCTGGTCGCCGCCCATGTACAGCCCGGTTACAATGGGCGTCCTCCGCTGCCCTACGCCGAATGTCTGGCGCTGGTTGCGATGAGCGGCGCGGACGCGGCCCAAAAGCAGGCGGCTTTCCGCTGGATGACGTACTTTACCGATGCTTCGGTAACAGCCGATTTTTCCATGCGTACCGGCTATATACCGGTCAGGCGTTCCTGCACGGAAAACCCGGAATATATGGCCTATACCGCCCTTAATCCCCAGGCCCTTATTCCGCTTAAACAGGCGGAGTTTTCCCGCAGGTCCTTTATCGATTTTACGGGAGGGAAAATCGATACGGCCATCGAAGACGCCTGTGATCTGGTGCAGATAGAAAATGTACCCGCCGCCATTGCGCTGGCGGAGGCGCAAAAAATCGCCCAGTCCGCGCTGGACGAATACTGGACGGAGAACGAAGAGTAACCGCGGCGCCGCGGCCGGGGGTACGCGCATGTCAGGGGAAAATATGCCTCTTGAATATTTCCCCCTTCTCGGACTATGGTAAGGTATGAGCATAAACAATCCTATAAGCGCCTATCTTGCCGCCACCCCTTCTGAAAAGGTGGATACCGGCTTTCTTGCCTATCTTTGTAATCTGTGGGAAATCGCCGGGGTTGCCCCGGAAATCGCCTGTTCCATAGTCCGGGAGCTTGAAAATCAGCGGAAGCGGGTCAAGCTCATCGCCAGCGAAAACTACTGTTCTATGGCCGTACAGCTTGCCATGGGGAACCTCCTTACCGACAAATACGCCGAAGGGATGCCCGCTCACCGGTTCTATGCCGGCAACGAAAATGTGGATGCCATAGAGTCCCTGGCCGCGGAAGAGGCCCGTAAAGTTTTCGGCGCCGAATACGCCAATGTCCAGCCCCACTGCGGCGCGGATGCCAACATTCTGGCATACTGGGCTATCCTTACCGCCCGCATCGAAACCCCGGCGCTGGCTAAATACGGGGAAACCAATCTCTACAAACTCACCGATGCCCAGTGGAAGGAACTCAAGGCCGAACTGGGAAATCAGCGTCTTTTGGGACAGGATTACTACTCCGGGGGCCATTTAACCCACGGTTACCGGTACAATGTCTCTTCCCGGATGTTCGATGTTCACGGGTACACGGTATCCAGAGAGACCGGGATGCTGGATTATGACGCTATCGAAAAGCAGGCCCAGGAAGTAAAGCCCTTTATTCTTCTTGCCGGGTATTCCGCCTATCCCCGGAAGATTAACTTTAAGCGGATGCGGGAAATCGCCGACAGCGTAGGGGCCGTGTTCATGGTGGATATGGCCCACTTCGCTGGTCTTGTGGCGGGCAAGGTCTTTACCGGGGACTACGACCCGGTTCCCCACGCCCATGTGGTAACCAGTACTACCCACAAAACCCTGAGGGGCCCCAGGGCGGGGCTGGTCCTTTCCACCGCCGAGTTTGCCGAAGCCCTGGACAAGGGCTGTCCCCTTACCATGGGGGGGCCCCTGCCGCATATCATTGCCGCCAAAGCCGTGGCCTTCCGGGAGGCCGGAACGCTGGAGTTTCGGGATTACGCCCGCCGTATTGTGGAGAACACCCAGGCCCTGGCCGCCTCGTGCATCCGAAACGGCCTTGAGGTCCTTACCGGCGGTACCGACAACCATCTCTTCCTGGTCAACGTCCGTCCCCTGGGCATTACCGGCCGCCAGGCCGAAAGCGCCCTGCACGAAGCGCACATTACCCTGAACCGGAACAGCCTGCCCTTTGACCCCAACGGTCCCTGGTATACTTCCGGCCTGCGTATCGGTACGGCGGCGGTCACTACCCTGGGAATGGGGAAGGCGGAAATGGAAGAACTCGGCGCTATTATCGCCCTGACGTTAAAAAACACCAATCCCGCTCCCGATGCCAGGGATCCGGCCAGGAAGAGCAAGGCAAAGTACGCGATTGAAG
>JAIRSL010000066.1 GCA_031255475.1 Treponema sp. | reverse complement strand
GGATTCTGACAAATGATACGGATAACTCCGTTCCGCTTTATCACCTTACATTTATCACAAATAGGCTTTACACTGGTTCGGACTTTCATCCAACATTCTCCCTTTGCTAAAACTATACAACCCCGGGATTAACACCCAAGGATAACTCCCTTTCAAACCGGCAACTCTCTATTAACCTGAAAGCCTTCAAATAGACGGTTTTCTATTAAAGCACACTTTCCCGCATTTTGCCAAGGGGTACGGGACCAGCCCCTTACCCCTCCCGTCCCTACAAATTCCGCCCCCGCAGACGGCCTTTTTTGGTCAACCCTTCGTGGTGATGCATCTTGAGAAGGGCCTCAACCTGGCTCATGGTATCCAGATCCACCCCAACAAGAATCAGCAACGATGTACCGCCCATCAGGTACGATATTGACGAAGGGAAATTAAACAGCCGCTGAATGATGGTCGGCAAAACCGCGATAACCGCCAAATACAAGGATCCGGGCAATACGATGCGGTTTAGAATTTTGGTCAGGTATTCTTCTATCCGTTCCGTTCTGATGCCAGGAATCGAACCGCCGTTTTCCCTGATATTCTTGGCGATTTCTATAGGATTCAAGCTCACCTGGGTATAGAAATACGCGAAGAAAATAATGAGCAAGACATACAAGACGGTATAGAGCAGACCCGAAGGGCTTAAAGCCCTGGAAACCGCCGCAAGCCAAGCCACATTCCCCCCGATGGTCGAGGCGATCTGCAACGGAAAGGTCAAAATCGACGAGGCAAAGATAACCGGGATAACCCCCGACGGATTGATCTTAAAGGGAATGTAGGTACTCTGCGCGCCGTACATACGCCTGCCGACCACCCGTTTGGCGTAATGGACCGGGATCTTGCGCTGCCCCTGCTGTTCAAACACCACCAGAGCCACTACCGCCACGAACATGACAAAAACCACTATCACGAACACGAGATTGAGGTCCCCGTTCCGTACCCGGCCGATAAGTTCCCACAGAGCCTGCGGAAGCCGGGCCACGATACCGGCAAAAATGAGGAGCGAAATTCCGTTGCCTATACCCCGTTTAGTGATCTGCTCACCCATCCACATGAGAAACATGGTCCCGGCCGTAACCGTAAGCATGGCGATCAGGGTAAACGGGAGCATTGGCATACTAAGAAGGTTATTTACCCTCTGGGAAATACTCTGGGCATATTGGGTAACCGCGAAAGACTGGATAAGGCAGACCGCCACCGTACCTATGCGCTGGTAGCCCTGTATCTTTTTCCTGCCCCCGTCTTCCTGTGAAATCTTCTTCAATTTTGGAAACACGATGAGCAGAAGCTGCATGATGATGGACATGGAGATGTACGGCATGATCCCCAGCATGAACACCGAAAAGTTGGAAAAAGCGCCGCCGGCAAAGAAGTCAAGGTAATCAACGATGGCATTTCCCGAATTCTGCTGGGAAAGGAAGTATGCGTTTAATTCCCGAATGTTGATCCCCGGTATGGGTAAAACCGCCCCCAGCCGAAAAACAATCAGCATCACCGCCGTAAAGAGAATACGTTCCCGCAGTTCTTTGACTCTAAAAATACCGACCACTGGATTAGCCATGCGACATTCCTCTTAACAGCATCTTAGGTTGAAGGGGCATCCGGACCCTTACCGGCGCCAACCGTCCCGCCGGCCTTTTCTATCTTTTCTTTAGCCGAATTCGATATCGAACCGACCTTGAAATTGAGTTTCCGGGTAAATGCCCCGTCCCCAAGGACTTTAACCGGCTGCCGAAGCCGCTTAACCGTCCCTTCCTTCAAGGTCCCTTTAACAAGCCCCTTACGAATCAGGCTGGCGGTATCCACCGTCTCGCCGTCCTCATACCGTTTCTCGATTTCCCCAAGGTTCACCACCTGAAAAACCTTCTTAAAGGGATAGTTGGAAAATCCCCGCTGGGCAAGCCGCCGGTACAGGGGCATCTGCCCGCCTTCAAAGCCTACATACGTTTTACCGCCGGAACGGGACTTCTGTCCTTTATTGCCTTTACCCGCGGTAGTTCCGCGCCCGGAACCTTGCCCTCGGCCTAGGATACGTTTCCGTTTATTCGCGCCCTCGGGGGCATGCAAATCAAAATCATGCATTCGTCAATCTCCTTTCAAACCCTTCAAGAGTTTGAAACCTCTTCCACAGAAACCATGTGGGCAACTACCCTAATCATCCCCTCAATCGCCGGGGTTACTTCGTGCTCCCTGACGGACCCTATCTTCCGCAAGCCCAGACAACGCACCGTGGCCCGCTGTTTTGGCAGGGAACCGCTCAGACTGCGGACCAAACGGACTTTTATCTTCTTCGCCATATCTACCCCCAGAGTTCCTTCAGGGATTTACCCCGGTTCTTGGCGATTGTCTTGGCGTCCATGAGTTTGCCGATGCAATCGAACGCCGCCTTCACCACATTGTACTGGCTTGAAGCGCCTATAGACTTGCTGAGTACGTCGGTCACGCCCCCGGCTTCCATGATGGCCCGTACCGGCCCGCCGGCGATGATGCCCGTCCCCGAACAAGCCGGCTTGAGCAGGACCCGGGACGCCTTAAAGAGACCGATAATCTCATGAGGGATGGTCCCGTTTTTAACCGGCAGATTCACCAGGTTCCGCTTGGCTTTGTCGGTACTTTTGCGGATCGCTTCGGAAACATCATTGGCCTTTCCGAAACCGTAACCCACCCTGCCTTTCCGGTCCCCTACCACCGTAAGAGCGGAGAAAGAAAAACGCCGGCCTCCCTTAACCACCTTGGCAGTCCGGTTAAGTTTTACCAGTTTTTCTACAAATTCCTTTTCTTTTTCAGGGAAATTCCTGTCTCTGTTTCTATCCCGCGAGTGGTCCATTCCGCCCCCTAGAACTGTAACCCGGCTTTCCGGGCTCCATCGGCCAGCGCTTTAACGAGGCCGTGATATAAATAGCCGTTCCGGTCAAAGATCACCGTGGTGATGTTCTTCTCCAGAAGCCGTTTTCCCATGATCTCCCCAAGCCGGCCCGCACCTTCCACCGTCCGCTTAATGTCATTAAGCTCCTTTTCCAGAGTGGAAGCGGAAGCGATGGTATGCCCCCGGGAATCATCGATAACCTGAATCGATAAGGCGCGGTTACTCCGCACCACGCTCATCCGCGGCCGCTCCGGAGTCCCGGCAATACGCTTGCGGATGTGAATCTTTCTTTTAAGCCGCTTCCGGTTTTTTTCAAGCATCTTTCGAATCATAACCCTACACCCTACTTTACACCCGATTTACCGGTCTTCCGCCGGATATGCTCATCCTCATACCGTATCCCCTTCCCCTTATAGGGCTCCGGGGGTCTGAGCCTTCGAACCTGAGCGGCAAATTCGCCTACCTGTTGTTTGTCGATCCCACTGATTACCAGCTTTCCATTCGGTTCAACGGCCGCCGTAAGCCCTTCGGGGATGCCGACATACACATCGCTAGAGAACCCGAGGTTCATAACGAGAAGATTCTCCCGAACCTCCGCCCGGTACCCGACGCCGGTGATTATCAGGACCCTGGAAAACCCCGCGCTTACCCCAATCACCATGTTGTTAAGCAGGTTGCGGTACAGCCCGTGAAAAGCCTTCGTCTGCTTTTCCTCGTTCACACGGCCAACGCTAATTTCCTCACCCCGGGACTCAAAGGTCACCACCGGATGATACTTTTGGGTCAAGTTCCCCTTGGGACCCGTTACGGAAATCACCTCATCCTTAAAGGCAACCGTAACCCCCGCAGGAACCTTAACCGGAATTTTTCCAATTCTGGACATAACCCTTCCTCCACGACATACTCAGGCGCCGCGCCATTACAGCATGGCGGCGCGACCGGTACGTCACCAGACAGTACAGATAATTTCGCCTCCGACCTTTTTCTCGGCGGCCTTCTTTCCGGTGGTAACCCCCATCGATGTTGAAACGATCAGGGTTCCGTAGCCGTTATATACCCTCGGCATGCTTTTGTAGCCCGTATAAACCCGGCGTCCGGGCTTCGAAACCTTCTCGATGCCATGGATTATGGGCCCGGTCTGCTCATCATATTTCAAGAAAACCCGGATAGTATTGGTTCCATCCTGGATCACCTTTTTAAAATTTTTGATATACCCCTCAGTCTTCAGAATCTTTACAATTTCAAGTTTCAGCTTAGAGGTAGGGATATCAACCTTTTCATGCTTTGCCATTCCGGCGTTCCGGATCTTGGTCAGCATATCCGCAACGGGATCAGAAATGCTCATCCTATTCTCCTACCTTACCAACTGGATTTTGTGACTCCGGGAATGAGTCCTTCACTCGCAAGTTTCCGGAAACAAAGGCGACACATTTCAAATTTCCGGAGATACCCTCTGGGCCTTCCGCAAATGCGGCACCGGTTTACCTTCCTGGTCTTATATTTAGGCGTCCGCAATGCCTTTATGATCATCGCTTTTCTTGCCATGCATACTCCTCCTATTTCCTAAAGGGCATACCGAACTTAGCGAGGAAAGCCTTAGCCTCCGCATCGGTTCGGGCGGTCGTCACAATTACTACATTGAGTCCGGCCACACGTTCAATTTTATCAAAGTCAATCTCCGGGAAAATAATCTGCTCGGTAATGCCCAGAGAATAATTCCCGTGCCCGTCAAAGGCGTTCTGGTTTATCCCCCGGAAATCCTTAACGCGCGGCAGGGCTATATTCACCAGACGATCCAGAAACTCGTACATCATGGCCCCCCGGAGAGTCACCTTGGCGCCTATCTCCTGGCCGGTACGGATCTTAAAATTGGCGATACTCTTTCTGGCTTTGGTCTTGACCGCCTTTTGCCCGGTAATAAGGGTAAGATCGGCAATGGCCGCGTCCAGGAGCTTTTTGTTCTGAAGGGCCTCGCCTACCCCCATACTGACCACTATTTTTTCCAGCTTCGGGGTCTGCATCGGGGACCGGTACCCGAATTCCTTAAAAAGTTCAGGGGCGATCTGTTCCTTGTATATCTTTTTTAGCCGCGGTTCATAGCTCTTCATCATAACGCCTCCCCGCATTTTCTACAGACCCGCACTTTCGCATCCCCTTCAAACTTGTAGCCGATCCGGGTGGGTCCGCACTTTTTGCACACAATCATCAGGTTTGAACTGTGAATAGGCGCCTCAATTTCGATGATGCCCCCCCGGTCCTGCTGGTTCCGGCGCTTCTTCGCCTTTTTGACAATATTGACGCCTTCCACCACGATCCGGTCTTTATCCCGCAGGATCTTCAAAATCCGTCCCCGTTTCCCTTTGTCTTTACCCGCAATGATCTGGACGGTGTCTTCTTTCTTCAGTTTGAATTTATGCTGTACATTTACTGACATAGTACCGCTCCTTACTTCCCCCCGCCTGGAGTTTCCTGTAAAAGCTGGACGAACCGGGGTTCATCCACGCCTTACAGTACCTCCGGGGCGAGAGATACGATCTTCATGAAATCCTTCTCCCGCAGTTCCCGGGCAACCGGCCCGAAAATACGCTTCCCTTTGGGATTCATGCTCGCGTCAATAATAACGCATGCATTATCGTCAAACCGGATATACGTTCCATCGGGCCGCCGGTATTCCTTATGAGTCCGAACCACAACAGCCTTTTCGACAGAACCTTTCTTAATCGTGGAAGTCGGTAAGGCGTCCTTAACCGCCACCACGATTATATCACCGATACCCGCATATTTCCGCTTCGAACCGCCAAGAACCTTAATACACTGGGCAATCTTGGCGCCTGAATTGTCGGCCACATTCAGGAAGGTCTCTACCTGGATCATTATACTCTCCTTGTTGAACGCGCTCACCGCCGTCAACACGGTCAAGCGCTCTTGTGAACGCTACCGCGCACGTTCGACAACTGCCGCAAGTTTCCAGCATTTTTCCTTGCTGATAGGACGACATTCCACAACACGAACCCTGTCGCCGGTTTTAGCTTCGTTGGTTTCATCATGGGCCTTGAGTTTCTTGACCCGTTTTACGTACTTCTTATACAGGGGATGCAGGGTCGTGGTCTCTACGGATACCACAATGGTCTTATCCATCTTGTCGCTCTTCACGATGCCCACAAACTCTTTCTTCCCTTTCGCTTTGACCCGAGCGGTTTTTTCATCCTGAATAACCGCACCGTCCTTTACCGCTTCTTCTCCCATACCAACTCCTCGTCTCAATCCTTCACAGCCGGTTTCTGAGCGCTTTCAGCTGCTTTCTGCTTCAAGAGTTCCTGCGCCTGCGCCTTTTCCTGGGCGCCGATAAGCGTATTAAGCCGGGCAATCTGCCGGCGCATAACACGCTTCTGAAGCGGGTTATCCACATGACCGATCACTATCTGAAACCGGAGTTCCATGTACTTCCTGTTCATCTCTTCCCGTTTAGCTTTAAGTTCCGGAAAAGTCAGATTCTTAAAAGAATTCTTCATAAACGCTTCCCTTATCCCCTACTTACCCAGCACGAAATCCGCGCGGGCCACGAACTTGGTCTTAATGGGAAGTTTAGCCCCCGCCAGCGTCATGGCTTCTTCCGCCAGGGTTTTATCTATACCGCCAAGCTCAAACATGACGGTTCCGGGCTTTACCACGGCAACCCAGTATTCGGGAGCGCCCTTCCCTTTACCCATACGGGTTTCGGCAGGTTTTTTGGAATAGGGCTTGTCCGGGAAGATGCGTATCCACAGCTTTCCGCCGCGCTTGACGTGCCGGTTCATGGCGATACGGGCGGCCTCGATCTGCCGGTTTGTAATCCACATGCGATCCATGGCGACAAGACCATAATCCCCAAAAACAACCGTATTCCCCCGGGTCGCATTCCCGGGCATGTTACCCCGCTGTACCTTCCGGTGCCTAACACGCTTTGGACTTAACATACCTTAACTCCTTGCCGGAGCGCGTTCCCGCTCTCCGCGTTCACCATGCTCCCGGTCTCCACGCCGCTTCCTCACCAAGGCTCCGGCGTCTTCCTTCTGTTCCTTACCGTATTTCATCCCGTTATAGACCCACACCTTGATACCGATAACGCCGAACGTCGTTTGAGCCTCGGCAAAACCGTAATCAATATCCGCCCGCAGGGTATGCAGGGGAATGCGGCCTTCCTTCGCCTCTTCGGTACGGGACATCTCGGCGCCGCCGAGGCGTCCCGAAAGCCTGACTTTGACGCCCTGGGCGTTACCTTTCTTGATGGCGTTGGAGATCGCCTGCTTCATGGTCCGGCGGAAAGAACTGCGGGCCAGGAGTTGGCGGGAGATGTTTTGGGCTATTATTTGAGCATTATTATCCGCATTCCGGACTTCTTTTATCTTGATCTGTATCTTCTTAGAGGCGAATTTTTGAAGTTCCTGACCTATCTTTTCGATATTTGCGCCCTTGACGCCGATGATAACACCCGGCCGGGCGGTATGAATGACGATAGTGATCCGCTGGGGATGCCGGATAATTTCCATCTCGGCAATATCCGCACCCTTGGTTTCGGGCATACTCATAATAATCTTTCTGAGTTTCAGATCCTCATGCAGGGTATCGGCATACTCCTTGGGATCCACATACCACCGGGAAGCCCAGGTTTTATTGATGCCTATCCGCAATCCGATTGGATTAACCTTTTGTCCCACCTTATTCCCCTACCTTTGCCTTCGCGCTTTTCCCGGCGGTTTTGGCTTTACCGGTTTCATCGATTACCACGGTAACATGACATAAACGCTTCAGAAGCATATCCGCCCGGCCCCGGGCCCGGAACCATACCCGCTTCATCCGGGGGCCCTCGTCAATCAGCACTTCCTTAACGTAGAGCATATCCTCATCCAACTGCTTGTTGAGATT
>JAIRSL010000029.1 GCA_031255475.1 Treponema sp. | reverse complement strand
ATGGTCTGCTGTTGGGGGAGGATCAGCCGTCCCTTGGGAGCCGCCTTGTCTATGGGTGTGACCAGCACCACAAAGTCCCCGCCGCCAACAAGGTCCGCGGCGATACGCAGCTTGGGCTCCTCGGTCCGGGCCAGGGCGGCGATCCGCTCTTTCAGGGCTTCCACGTTTTCCCCGGTTTTCGCGCTCACCGCGATGGAATGCTCCCCAACCCCGGTTCCCGCTGCCGTCACAAGCGCCGCCCGCTCCGGGGCCAGATCGCTCTTGTTATAGGCCACGATGAAGGGAATTCCCTTGGCCCGGAACAGGCGGACGAGTTCTTCATCCGCCGGGTCCTTGCCGGTCTCCCCGTCCACCACCAGGACCGCCGTATCGGTTTTGTTCAGCACTTGTTTGGCCCGGCGGACCCGCAAATCTCCCAGGGGTCCCGTATCGTCGATCCCCGGCGTGTCGATGATCACCACCGGCCCCAGGGGGAGCAACTCCATAGTCTTGTAGACCGGATCGGTGGTGGTTCCCTTGGTCTCCGAAACAATGGCGATTTCCTGCCCTGTCAGGGCGTTGAGGAGGCTCGATTTTCCTGCATTCCGCCGACCGAAGAAACCGATGTGGACCCGGTTGGCAAGGGGCGTTTCATGCCCTATATATGACATCTATTTTAACGTTAATGTTGAAAAACTATTTATTAATTTATACAATTCTTCTTTATTGGGCTCTATGCCAATTATCCTGACAAACATTCCCGGCATACCCTTACCGTCAAGCGGTATGATTGCAATGGTAGAATACGTTTCTTTTTCAAAATATATTCCTATATCAACTTCTTCTTCTAAAATATTTGTCGAAAATGTTTCGATTTTATTGGTATAATAATTTTCAACTTCTCCCGGATGAAAACCAAGAAATATTTCCCCATGCTGTCTTTCAATACCGTCAATAGTAGATTCAAAATAATATATAACGCCGTCTTTTCCCTGATTTTTTTTCAGGAAATAATTTTCCGGCAAGTTAATTGAAAAATCCTCATTCACATTATTTTGAGATGTGTTTTGATCAACAGGGACGTTGCTGTCCAATGTTTTACACGAAATAATGGCTGTCACAAAAATCATACAGACTACATACTTTGTCATATCTGTCCTCCAAGATTTGTTTCAAATGGAATAGTAGCACAAGGTTATACGTTATACAATAGATAGGTCTTTCAGATGAATTTACGCCGCTTCGGATGGCAAGGTTCCGGTTAATTTTCTCGTTCTCAAGCTGCCGGGCGCTATGACCGAAACGATTGTGCCGCCTGAACTGCGGAACTACGTGCTTAAAAAAGGTTTTTATCTGATAGAACAGTCGGGGACACGATAAAGATCGAACCACCCACGGGCTTTAAATCGAGGATATGGTAACGCGGAAATTTTTAACCGCCAAAAAAGAGATAACGCGCAAAGCGGGGCCGGCCGCTCTCTGAATTTGTCCGCTTAATCGGTATGGAAAACCTCTTCGGCTTCGGCCCACCACTCTCCCTCTTTCCTGGTGTCCAGGGGCTGCTGGCAGGGTTTGCAGACATCCCACCATTTTTGGGTTGTGGGGTCGGCGGCCATCTTTGCCATATCGCCCTCGTAGTCGTTTCCGGCGTATTCAAAATAGCTGAACAAAAGGCCGTCGCGGTAGTAAATCGAATAGTTCCTGATGTTACATTCCCCGATCATTTTAAGCACATCAGGCCACACCGCCGCGTGGAGTTTTTTATATTCTTCCAGTTTATCAGGCCGGACGCCTATTACCGAACCGTAACGTTTCATACTGCCATCCTTTAAAAAAGAAAAACCACGAACCGGACAAACCGGTCCGTGGCAGTCAAATGCGCTGCTACCACTGAGGCGGCTGGAAGCCGGCCACGTTGTCTTTGATGATGATGTCCTGGGCAAGATACCCCAGTTCGGGCAAAGACTTGCCGTTGAAGAAGTCCGCCATGGCTTTGACGCAGGCGGCGCCGTCCCCTTCGGCAGTCTGATAGGTAATGGCCAGAAGATCGCCGGAAGCTATCAGGTCCATACCCGCTTTGGAGTTCCCCGCGGCCACGATAAGAATATCGGTACGGCCCGCTTCCTTGATGGCGTCAACGGCGCCTATGGCCTGGGCGGAATCGTCGGCCAGGAAGATGGCGTTAAGGTCCCTGCCGAACCGGGTGATCCAGTCGGCCACCACCTGCTTGGAGGCGGGGGCGTCAAAACCCGGGCTCTGGAAGTCCAGCGTCTTGATGTCGGGCGCGTAGGTCTTAAGTTCCGTCCGGGGCCCCATCATGCGGGCGAAGTACGGGGAACCGCCGGGGTTGTGGGTGATGTAGGCGATGCCTCCCTTCTTGCCCATGGTGTCGGCCAGGTGACGGGCCAGCTTCCTCATCTGTCCCCAGTCATCCGGTCCTGTCCAGGTAACCATGTACCGCATTGCTTCGGCGGTTGTCAGGGTGTTGGTCCCGAAGGCGGGGATGCCGGCCTGGTTGATCTTCCGGAACTGCTGGACCGCGGATTCGGCGTTGATGGGGATAACGCCTATGGCGTCCGGCCGGGCGTTGATGGCCTGGTCTATCATCTGGTTCTGCACATTGACATCCCAGTTGGGGGACCAGAGATCAATGGTCATGCCCAGGGCCTGGGCCGCTTTCCTGGCGCCGTTCATATAGGCGGTGGTCCAGGGATGGTCGCCGTGGACGATCACGATCACATGCTTCCCTATACTGCCGTTGGCGGGGGAGTTTATCGGGTTGATCTTCGCGCCGGCGTTCCAGCCCGCGTATTCCTGATCGTACCAGCGAAGGGCGTCTTCTTCGGGCAGGGCGTTCGGATCCGCCGGTCTGGGGGGAACCTGTTTCGGCGAAAGGGGCGGCATCAGGGGCTGGCCGTCCGTACTCTTGACGCCGGATACGTCCAATGCCAGAGACTTCTGGAGATTGTCGGCGCCGGCCTGCTGTCCGCCGCCGGCCTGCTGTCCGCCGCCGGCCGCGAAGACCAAGGCCCCGCCGGCGATCAAAACCAGCAGGACGGTTAAAATAGTACGTTTCATGTTCATTCCTCCAAAAAATAATAATATTTTTATACCTTACGGCATAAAGCACTCATTGAAACCTTCCTGAAATCCGCCGGTTTAGAAAGGTTTTGTTGTTTAACCGGACTTCATCCGCGCAAGCTCTTCCAGCAGCACCGCCCGCTCGCCGACCCGTTTGGAACGGATATAATTGCTGATGGTTTCGTAGAAAACGCAGGCGGCCAGGACCAGTCCGTTGGAAAGTATCTGTACTTCGTACTTCCCCGACAGCGATGTAAGTACGTTGGACATGACCATAAGGGCGTACACCGAAGCATAAGTGTTCCACACGCTGCCCTTTCCGCCGGTAGTGGCGGTGCCGCCTATGATGGTAGCCGCCAGCGCCACGAGGAGCGGGGATATGCCCTTTTCCCCAAGATTCGGCAGGGCGGAACTCTGGCAGATGGCGAAGATAGCGCCGCCTATGGCGCAGCTAAAACCGGAAAGCATAAAGACCGAAACGGTTACCTTGTCCTTTTTGATTCCCGCCAGCCACGCGGTTTCCTCATTCCCGCCTATAAGGTAGATGTTCCGGCCCCAGGGCGTGTTCTTCATGATAACCGCCACGGCAATGACAAAGGCCAGCACGAATACTACTTTGGGCGACAGGGGTAGAAAACCTATCTTCATGTTAAGGAAGTCCGCAAAGGCAAAATCCCCCTTATCGCCGATTTCCGCGCCCCCGCAATAAATGTACATGGCGCCCCGCAGGACGAACTGCATACCCAGGGTCGTGATGAACGAATGTATCTTCGCCTTGCAGATGAGGATGCCGTTGAGGAAACCCACAAGGATCCCCGCGGCCACCGCCACAAGGATGGAAACGAACCAACCCTGGCCCGACAGGGAATGCATACCCATGACGAGAACCGCCCCCATGTTCGCCATGGCCCCCACCGACAGATCCATGTGGCCCGCTATCATGCAGACGGTAAACCCCAAGCCTATCATGGCGTAGAGCACGGTGCTGTCAAAGATGCCTTTCATATTAAAGGCGGAAAAGAAATTCCGGGCAAAGATACCCAGGATCATCATCAGGATAATGAGTACGTAGAAACGGTAATCGTTGATGAGCTTTCCTATGCCGCGGCCCGGTTTCTTTACGGATGCTGAATTGGACATATTCCCCCCTAACCCCTTCCCAGCCTGCGGGACGAATTCGTCTTGAGCCACACGATGAACAGGAATACCAGCCCCTGAACCAGCCACTGGTTGAATGTCGGTATGCCTATAAGGGTCATGATATTGTTCATGATGCCTATGGTTATGACCCCGCCGAAAACCCCCACCATGCCGCCGCTGCCGCCGGCCAGGGTCATGCCTCCAAGGAGTACACTGGTGATGGACCTGAAATCGTAGCCGTCTCCCAGGTAGTAAGCGCCGGTCTTCGCCATGGAAGCCAGGAAAATCCCCGCTATAGAAGCGCAGATGGCGTTGAGCACGTAGACCAGAATGACGGTACTCACCACGTTGATGCCCGACAACCGGGCAACTTCGTAGTTGGAACCCACCACCTTCAGTTGATTGCCGAATTTGGTTCCCTTAAGGATGAACTGTCCCAGGATGAAGAGGATGGCCATGACGAGCACCATCCACGGAACGCCGCCCACTGATGAACGGGAAATGGCGAAGAAAGTATTCACCGCCGGGGAACCGTCCCCCGCGATAACATCCGGGTAAATCTGGGTGCCGCTCCATATCCACCGTACTATGCCGCTCATGACGAAATTAAAGGCCATGGTCCAGATGATGGGATGCGCCCTGAATTTGCCCACCATGAAGCCGTTGACGAGTCCGAGGCAGGCCCCGGCAAAGACGCCGCAGAAGGCCGCGGGCCAGAATCCGAGGCCTATGGTGGCAACGGAAATCATGCCGGAAAACGCTATGGTCATCGGAGCCGACATGTCGCAAAAGTTGGAAGAGTACACGATAAAAGCCATTCCCACCGCTATCATACCCAGGATGGAAATAGCCTGGATGGTGGAGCGCATATTGGAAACCGTAAAGAATTTTCCGGGCGCCACGACGGCCCCCACGATCAGGAGCAGGGCGACCACCACATAGATACCGGCCTGGTTGATGAGGACGATGACCCGGTTCTGTTTAATCGCCCTGGCGTCCGCCTGCCCCGCCGGGGAAGCGGTCCCGCCGGCCGGAACATTGGCCGAAGCGTTTTTCATTTCCGTCATGCCACGAACTCCCCCTCTCCGTTTGCCGCAAGGAGCAGGGCTCCTTCGCTGATGTTTTCCTTGCCTATTTCCCCGATTATATGGCCCTGCCGCATAATCACCACCCGGTCACAGAGGTGCGCCATCTCCGGCAGATCCGAAGTGAACAGTATAACCGCCGTTCCCCTGGAAACCAGATCCGCAATGGCCTCGTGAATGATCTCTTTGGCGCCTATGTCCACGCCGCGGGTGGGTTCGTCGAGGATCATCACCCTTGGAGCCGCGGCTATCCACTTGGCCATAAGAACTTTCTGTTGATTACCGCCGCTCAGATTCCGCACCGGAATCTCAGGATCCTTGGGATATATTGCCAGCTTGTCGATAAGCTCCATCACTTTGCCCCGGTTCCTGCGGCCTGAATAGAAGACGCCCCGGGCAAGCCGCCGGATGATGCCGGCAAGGCTGTTTTCTCCTATGGTAAGGGGCAGGGCCAATCCATCGGTCTTTCTGCTCTCCGTAAGATACACGACGCCCTTCTCTATAGCCTCGCTCATGCTTCGTATCCTGGCCTTTTCGCCCGCAATGTAGATGTCCCCGGCATCCAGGGGATCAACCCCGATGACCGAACGGGCAAGTTCCGTGCGGCCCGCCCCGGCCAGCCCGCAGACGCCGAGGATCTCGCCTTCGCGGACAGTAAAAGATACATTGTGGAAGAAACCGAAACGGCTGACATTCTCTATCCGCAAAGCCTCGCCGCCGATTTTGGTTTCCCGCTTTGAATAGAACTCGCCTATGGATCTGCCCACCATGAGTTCCACTATCTCCTTGCTGGTAACGTCGTCTATGCCGCAGGTTCTGATACGCCTGCCGTCCCGCATCACCGTGATGCGATCCGCTATCTCGAATATTTCCTGAAGGTGATGGGATATGTAGGCGATGGCTATGCCCTGGTTTTTAAGCTGCCTGATAATCTCAAAAAGCCGCGATACTTCCGCGCTGGAAAGGGCGGAAGTCGGCTCGTCCATTACCAGGACGCAGGGTTCGTTCCCCAGTACCTTGGCTATCTCCACGAGTTGGGCTTCGCACTGGCTGATTTCCGAAATGGACTTGTATATGTCCAGGGTATCAAGGCCCACCCGCGCAAGCAGGGCTTTGGCTTCCCGCTCCACGGCCTTCCAGTCCACAAACCCCCGTTTCGCGGGAAGCCTGCCCGCAAGGAGGTTTTCCGCGATGGAAATAGGCCGGGCCAGGGAAAGTTCCTGGTAAATCATGCCTATACCGTATTCTTTAGCGGCCGACGGGGAATGGAGGCTTACGGGCTTCCCGTTCATGTAAACCTCTCCCGTGTAATCCGTGTAGGAACCGGCCATGATCTTCATCAGGGTCGATTTACCCGCGCCGTTCTCGCCTACCAGGGCGTGGACCTCTCCCGGCATGACGCTGAAACTGACGTCATCCACTGCCAGCGTACCGGGAAACGCCTTGGACACGCCTTTCATTTCCAGGGAATAGCTCGTCCCGCCGCCGGAATCGTTCATCATTTCACTTGTACTCATTTACAGCCTTGTACATAGCCATCATGTTCTCCGGAGGAACATCAGGCATAATATTATGTTCCGTATTAAAAACGAAACCTCCGTCTTTCAGGAATATGTCAATCATCCGCCGGGTGTAGTCGTAGACTTCCTCCGGCTTTGCCCGGTTAAGAATCCGCTGGGTGTTGCAGCCGCCGCCCCAGAAGCAGATGTCCCTGCCGAACTCCCGTTTGAGCGTCACGGGGTCCATCTGGGCCGCGGATGTCTGTACCGGGTTGATAATATCATAACCCGCTTCGATCAAATCGCCCATAATAGGATAAATCGAACCGCAGGAATGGAGAAAAGTTTTCATGGAACTGTGGGCGTGAACATAACTACAGAGGATGCTGTGGCGGGGTTTAAAGAGTTCGCGGTACTTTTCCGCGGACATGAACATGCCGGTCCCCATACCCAAGTCGTCTCCGAAGCGCAGAATGTCCGCCACATCGCCCAGGGCGTTACAGACTTTTTCCAGGGAGGCCAGATGAATCTCCATGAGGGCGTCCAGCAGCCGTTCCACTTCTTCCGGTTCGGCATAGGTGTCCATGAGGAAGTTGTCCATCCGGCGGAGAAATGTCCCCCATTCAAAAAGGTTGCACCCGCAGGTGATGAGCAGGGCGCGGCCGCTGTTTTCGCGGAGCTTCAGGGCGCGGCTGCGCAGTTCTTCCCAAAAGTTGTCCATTCCCGCGTTATCCCAGGGGCTGTGGGCCAGCTTCTGCCAGTGTACCTTTGCCATGGCCTTGGGAAGGTCCCGGTAGTCCGGGGGATAACCGTCCAGATAGGGGAAGAAGCCCTGATCGAAAAACGTAGCCCCCACGGGCATACGGGCAATCAGATCGCCTTCTTCGTCCCTGACGATGTATTCGCCGTTGGGCTTCTTTTGCGGCCTGAACCACAGCGGGTATTGAGCAGGGCTGCCGTCCGCCAGCAGTACGTCGTACCAGTCTTCCGGCTTGTCGTTAAAGGTACGGCCCAGGCAGAGTACGTCCACGTTGAGGGCGTCAAGCACGGCGAGTTCGGGCTGGGTTACCTGCTGCACCACGTCGTAGACCCGGTTCTCCCGGCCGCCTATGCCCAGCGCGGCCTTGAGCTTGTTGTACCCTATAGCCGAAATGCCGGAACTGGGCGTACCTCCCAGATCCAGGGGCAGTTTTGCGGGTTCCTTATGGTTCACGCTGTCCATTACATAATCCCGTGACGTTGCCATTCTCAATTACCCCTTACGCCGTTTTTGAACCAACCCGGCTTATGCCGGAACCGGACGCATCCGGGACAACGCCGCGCCGGTATCCTCAAGCTGTACGTTTTGATAAAATCAGTGTATAGTTGTATAATTACACGGTCAAATTTATTTTTCTTTTTTTTTGAAAATATATCTAAACGTTTAGATGAGAAGGGCCTATGGCAACGATAAAGGACGTGGCGAAAGCGGCGGGAGTCAGCATCGCCACCGTTTCCTGTACCCTGAGCGGGAAAAAAAACGTGTCCCATCCTACCAGGGTCAAGGTCATGGCGGCCATAGAAAAGCTCGGTTATATTCCCAACGAGAGCGCCCGGAGGCTTAGGCTCCACACCGGCCGGGACATAGGGGTACTCCTTACCGGCATCGACGATCTGTACCACGGCGAAATTTTCAAGGGCATCACTTCGGTTATCCAAAAAAACCGGTATTCCGCGATAGTCGGTTTTTCGAACAATCAGCCGAAGGCCGAAACAGAGATAATAGGCGACTTTATCTCCAGGAATTTCGCCGGAATCATCCTTATAAGCTGCCTTTCCAACAATTCGTCCTATGTCAGGAAGATCCTCTCCCATAATATCCCCATAGTGTTTGTCGAAAGGCAGCCCCGGATAGGGAACATAAACTTCGCGGGAATCTCCAACCGGAAGACCATCGCGTTTCTGGCGGAAGAACTTGAAAAAAAGGATTACCGGCGCGTCATCCTCTTTTGCGGGAACCCGGAAATTCCCGGCGAAAGCGACTGCGCCGCCGCCTTCCGGGAAGCCTGCGCCGGAAGAAACATAGCGGGACGGATACGGTACACCAACATGACCAGGGAAGACGCCTTCCGCATCGCCCTGGCCGAACTCTACAACACCCCGATCCCCGACGCCGTTATTGCCACGTCGGGGAACATAGCCCACGGCGTCATAGAAAGCGCCGGGGTTCTGGGGATGTCCCTGGCCGGCATCCCGGTCATCGCGTTTTCCGAGGAGACCTGGATGGAAACCCGCTATCTTCCCGGAGTGCTGCACACGTCAAGGCCGGCTTTTAATTTGGGAACCGGCGCCGCCTCGCTGCTCTTACGGAACATAGACGGCGCTTCCGAAAAGCCCGAAACCCTTATCCTGGACGACAATGTCCTTAAATCGGGCATCGCCATTCCCCGGCGGAGGCGGGACGGCAGACGGACCGGCCGGGCGGGAAAGGCCCCCGAACTCCGGCTGCTGCTTCTGGACAGTCCCTTCGCAACGGACCCCATGAAGATTCTGGCCCGGAAATTCAGGAACGACTGCGGGATTTCCCTGGTTCTTGAAACCGAAGTTCAGGACAGGCTTCTGGAACGCATAATCGAAGACGCCCAGTTCAACGAACCCGGCAGCGACGTATACATGTTCGACATTCCCTGGCTCAATTACCTCGTCCAGAACAGCATCCTTGAAGACATTACCGGTCTCGTCACCGGGGACCGCCGGTTCTTCAATTCCGTGAACCTGAAAAATCTGGAGAATTCGCGTTACCGGGATCGCTATTACAGCGTCCCCTTTGCCGGGGGCGCCCAGATCATGTTCTACCGCAGCGATCTTTTTGAAGACCCCATGTTGTCAAAGGATTATTACGCCATCTACAAAACAAAACTCAGGCCCCCCAGAACCTGGCCCGAATTTAACGCCGTGGCGCGTTTTTTTACCCGGCGGTTCAACCACGCCTCTCCGGTGGAATTCGGGACGAGTTGTCCCGGCGTAATCCCCGCGGAACTCTGCCCGGAGATCTACAGCCGCGTCCGGGGTTTCGGCGGCCGCTGTTTTACCAAAAACGGGCTTCCCCAGTTCGACACCGAAAGTTGCCGCCTTGCCTTTAACAACCTGCTGGATTTGCAGAACTACACGCCGGCCCCCATTTTTTCAACCAGCATCCTCGACGTGGCGGGGGACTTTTATACCGGCAAGACCGCCATGATCATCACCTACACCGAATACGCCGCCAGGATTATGGACGCGATTAACGGGGACATCTTTGGGAAACTGGGCTTTTCGTTTATTCCCGGAAAATGCCCCATTTCCGTGGGCTGGAATTTCGGGATCAACTGCCTTTCGCGGAATAAGGACAGGGCCTGGCAGTTTTTCAAATGGCTGTACCGGAAAGACGTAAGTTATTATCTTACCATCCTCACCGGGCAGTCTTCGTCCATACATTCCTTTGAAAACAACGAACTCCTCAAGCTCTACCCCTGGATGCAGATCACCCTTGACAACTACAAATACGCGCTGAAACGGGACGGCGGCAATAAAAAGAATTCCATCATCATTCCCTGGGATAAAACCGAAGAAGTCATCTACCGCAACACAAAGTTGATGTTTGAAGGCGAAGATACGGCCGGCTGCCTCGGCGCCATAGACGCGGAGATTACCGGCCTTATGACCGTCTACGGCCACTTTAGGGGGAACAATTAAGCGGTCCGGCCGCGTCCTATCTAAACGTTTAGAAAATTATGTCCCTCAGGCGCTCAATTTTGTTGGCGGAAATTTCAAACTTCTTCTATAATAAAGGCTGTTCCGAAATTTCAGTTTTGGAACGCCAGCCTTAAAATCAACAACCTCGCCCTGAAGGGCGAGGTTGTTGTTCTCGAAAGGTGGTTAGACTCAGGGTTTAATACCCTAAGAACGCCCTAAAGCTCCCCCGCGTAAGCGGGCTCTTGGGTATTAAACCCTTCGCTACGAATAAACCACGGAGGCATACGGTCCTGCCGGAAGCGTTCAGGAGGAGGTTTATATGAATAATTTGGAACACGACCGCGGCATATTACGGAAGCTGGCGGAAAAAATCGCGGTGATAGTCGCCCTGCCTGTTCAGGAAGAGAAGAAGCGGCTCTGGCGGGCGCTTAACGGGCTTAAACCCGAACGGCCTATGGTCACCATCGATCAGGTTTGCTGGAACGAGATGAATATAGACGGCAAGCTCGACCTTGAATGTGAAAACGCCGAATGCCGCGCTTACGAGGAAAAATTCAGGAGGATCCTCTTGCAGTGGGAATACTTCCCCGTGGACATGGTGGTTGAGCCTTACATCCGGGTACCCATGGCGATAGAACCCTTTAACCAGGATCCCCTGGCGGTGATGAACCGCATATTCGGCGTGGCCATCAAGGAACACACGCTGGCCACGGATAAAGCCAACGACATTGTAAGCCATGATTACGAGAATCAGTTTAAGACCATCGAAGATGTGGAAAAGATCAGGATGCCGGTGATAGTTCACGACAAGGCGGAGACCGCGCGGCGGATGGATACGGCGGCGTGGCTTTTCGACGGCATCATGCCCGTGCGGCAGGAAGGCTGGTTTGACCATTACCTTTCGGTGTGGGACCCCATCGCCATGTGGATGAGCGTGGAAGGCATACTCTACGGCATCATCGACGACCCGGAAATGATGCACGCCCTGGTAAAGCGGGTGGTGGACGGCTATATGGTGATGCTCGATCAGCTTGAGGAACAGGGGCTCATTTATGCCGGGGAGAACCTCATCCACACCACCGGCGCATGGACCGACGACCTGCCCGCCCAGGGGTTTGACCCGGAAAAGCCGCGCACCTGCGACGTATGGATGTACGCCATGGCCCAGGCCCTGGGCACGGTTTCTCCCGCCATGTACGAGGAATACGAAATCGAACACCTTATGCCCTTGTTCAGCCGTTTCGGGCTCGTGTATTACGGCTGCTGCGATCCCCTGGAACTCAAGATGGACGCGGTTAAGCGCATCCCCCATGTCCGCAAAATTTCCATGAGCCCCTGGGCGGATCGCGAAAAGATGGCGGAACAGATAGGGGACGCTTACGTGGCCTCCAACAAGCCGAATCCGGCTTTTCTTGCCGGAACCGGTTTTAACGGCGATGCGGTCCGCAAGGACCTTGAGCGCACACTTGAAATCTGCAAGCGCACCGCTTCGCCGCTGGAATTCGCCTTTAAGGACATCAGCACCGTACACTACGATCCCCTGCGGCTGAAACAGGTAAACGACATTGCCATGAGGGTTGCCGGCGCCTAAGCGGGGAATCCCGGGACCGGGTGCGAAGAACCCTTTAACACGGTGTGGTAAGCCGTTTGGTCTTTTTTCGAAGACAGGTATCTGTCAATAGTCAGGGAAAAATTCACCTCCCCATTTTTCACTGCCGCCGGTATAGTTTTGGCGTTTGTGTCTGTCGTGGTCAGGCTGGAAACATTATCCGGGGGAATGTTCCTTGTCGATGCCTTGGTTTGGAACATGGGGTTTAGGTCTACGTCTGGGGCGCAGAGACAAAACCCCAAGGTTTTGACAGCCTGAAAATTCCCCTTGCACAACCACAAGTCCGTTATACGATTATTGTATCATCCAGACAAAGTTTTCAAGAACGTAGGTTCCGGCCTTCTTTCCAACTTTTTCATGGTTGTAAAAATCGGCAAAGCCGTTGGGGAACGCTGTTTTATGCACCGCGACATTGCTGCCAATGGTGATGCTGGTGAGAGGATTATCCCCAAAAGCGTCTTTTTTTATTTCCCGGACCGTATCGGGAATAACTACGGCGCCTATTTCGTTAAAAGAGAAGGCGTTCTCTTCAATAACGGTGACGGAAGCGGGTATTGTTACGCCGGTAAGACGGTTGTCGCTGAACGCCATAGCGGAAACGGCGATAATGCCGCCGGGAAGGACGACGCCGTTTAAGCGGTTGTCGGAAAAGGCCATTGCGCCGATTTCCGTAACCTCCGGAGGGATTTCAAGTGTACCGGACAACAGGTTTTTGCTAAACGCGGCAATGCCGATTGTCCTAAGAGCAGAGGGCAATCGCGGCGTTCCGGTCAATTCGTTGTTGGAAAATGCGTATTCTTCGATAGCCGTTACCGTATCGGGTAGTTCGGCCTCGTACAGGCGGTTGTTCTGAAAAGTGAATCCCTCAATAACCGTTACGTCTTTGGGAATGACAACACGGGCCAGGCGGTTGCCGTAAAACGATCCCGCCCCAAGACGAGTAAGCCCGGAGGGGAAATCGACGGCGCTCAGGAAGTTCCCGCGAAAGGCGCTGTCTCCGATTTCCGTAACGCTTTCCGC
>JAIRSL010000208.1 GCA_031255475.1 Treponema sp. | reverse complement strand
GCTGATCATGTCCACCGGCAACTGCGCCTTGGCGACGGTTTGCTTTTTTTCCGGATCGTACAGGATTACTTTACAGCTTTGGGTTCCCAGATCTATTCCGCACAGAGTTTGCATGGCTTTCCTCTTTTCCGTGATTTTACCCCATGAAGATTCTTCTGTCTACGCGGATATGTCCGGTTTACTCCGCCTTTCTATTCCGCGTTTATACTGACGGTATAGGGTTCGTCGGGTTCATCATCAAGGCTTCTGATGCTTACATAGTAGGTTCCGGTACGGAGGTTTACGGAAAGGCGTGAATCGTACTGTTCGCCGCCGTCGTCATCCTCCGCAATGAGCTTGTGATTCGAGTCGTATAATTCAACACAGGTATCAAGCTCTCTTGAATTGACCCCTCTCGCCCGGATCACGTAAGATCCGGCCCGGCTTACCGGAAATTTAACCCAGTCCACATCATTGGCATTGGTAAAAGTATGTTGCTGCGGGATCCCGACGCTTATGTCCTTGGCCAGGGAAAACTCGTTGTCATCCTCGTATTCATCGGGTATAGGCCCTTCAACCATGTAGGCGTGAAAGGTGTACCGCCCCGTTTCGTTGTTGTCATATCCGCGTATCTTAGCTATATAGCCGCCGCCGGCGTTCACATTACAACTGATTTTGGCATTGGTTTCTTCGCCGTCATCATCATCCCTTGCTATGGGGGAGCCGGAACCGGGCCGGTAGAGTTCCATAAAGGTATCCATACCCCCTGTGGTTTCCACCACCAGGCGGCCGTCCCTGTCCGGCGTAAGCAGGAAAAAATCCTCATCGCCGGAACCGTGAAGGGTTCGGCTTACGGAGCTTCTGTTTTCGCTTGTGCCTATTTCCGCCCTCATGGGCCTATTCAGGCTGTCGGGCTCATAGCTGTCCCTGGGCACTGAAGACGATGAGCCGCCCCGGGCGCCGCCGGCAAGCATAGCAACAATATACTCATCCCGGGGGAAGTCCGCGTGCAGCACCGTCTGTATCGAATTATCGGACACCCGGCGGAGCCGGGTATATACCCGTATGAAGCCTCCGGCTTCTATAATTTCCCCCGCGATTATCCAGCCCGCACCCTCCGATCCGAAATCGACCAGGCTAAAGGTTCTCCCGGGGATATTGGTCAGTTCCTCTGTAAGCTGGGCGGCCCAGTAGAAACCGAGATCCGGAATTGAATCGCGGTACACCCATTGGTCCAGGGCTAGCTTTTGGCCCTGGCCGGGGATCGCCTTTTGCAGCGACACGGCGAGACTTTGAACGGCCGCGTCCAAGCGCGGCAGGGGATCCGCCGAATTCTGCCCGCCTAAAACGGACAAGCCGGAGAAAAAAATAAAAACCAATAGGAGTTTGTCGCGCTTCATTGTGATTCCTCGAACTTATTTTGTACCATGTATCCACTAAAGAAAACAGACCCCTGGGCTTGGTTCAAAACGATCCTTAGGGGTCCAGAAAGCCGTTTTTCAGGGCAAAGATGGCGGTCTGCACCCGGTTCCGGGTACCCGCTTTTTTCATAATCGAGGAGATGTAGTTGCGAATCGTCCCGGCGCTGAGGCCTGAAATTCCCACGATTTCCTTGACGGTTCTTCCCTCGCTGATAAGGCGGATAATGTATCTTTCGGCGTGGGAAAACAGCGTCCGCCGCCGGCTCATTTTTGACGATCCGTATTCGGGAAAGGCGGATACGATACGGCGGATATCCTGGTAGCGGGATATCTTTAAAAGCATGCCGAACGCCCGGGTAATGATCCCATTGGAGATGTAACAGCCCCCATTATGGGCTATCCGCACCGCGTTTATCAGGTTTATCTTGTCCTTCCACAAAAGGTAGCCGGAAACGCCCTCGTTAATAGCCTCCAGGGCGTAGCGTTCGTCATCGCAAGCGGAAAAAAGCACCACCATGGTAGTTGAACATCTCCGTTTGATCAGGGGGATCAGTTCCAAGCCGGAAAGCCTGTCCAGGTGATGATCAACCACGGCGACATCCGGACACTGGGTTTCGGTCAAATGGAGGGCGCTGTAGTTGTCTTTACCCGCGCCGGCGACATAAAAATCGTCTTGAGACTTCAACAGGGAAAGGATCAAATTCAGCTTTTTTTGCTGATTCTGTATCAAAATGACCTTTATCATACGTCCCACAACCTTTAAGCATTGCCTCGGGCGGCATAATTCCGGTTATAAGGGCAAAGGCCGCGTTAAGGCAAGATTGGAATGATATTTGTCATACTCTAATGGTGTGTATTCTCCCGCTATTGGATTATTGGAATTCCCGCTTGCCCCGCATTGCGTGTCCGGCAAGGGCAAGGTATATTGGCGTATATCGGGAGAATAGAGCATGAAAAAGGCGTTTTTGGTGTTTCTTTGCGCGTTGCCGGTGTTCTTTGTTGCCTGCGCCACTACCGGGAGCCGCCCCGCCGCCCCCTATCAGGCCCCTCAAGCGGCCCCGCCGGCCGATGAACCCGTGTACGAGGGGGACGGCGTAAGTCTTGCGGAAGCCATAGAACAGTCGGCGGAAAAGATAGCCGCGGAACTGCCTACCGGAAGCCGGGTGGCAATCGTGGCCTGGGAATCGCCCAGCATTGGG
>JAIRSL010000207.1 GCA_031255475.1 Treponema sp. | reverse complement strand
GAAGAGCGCCTTCTTGCCCTGCATGACGAGGGAGACGGCCTTGCCGCCGAAGCCTTTTCGGTACTAACCGATGTGGACATGGACTTCGGCGTGGTGGAAACCCCCGAAGGAGCCTTCCCGATTTCCCAGTCTACCTGGTCGATGTTCATGGAGAAGAGCGACCGGGGTCTTAGGGAGCGGGTTTACCGGGCCTTTTACCGGGGTTTCGCCGCCCACAAGACCACACTGGCGGCCCTTTACGGCGGGTCGGTCAAACAGGACGTTATCAAGGCCCGGATACGGGGATTCCCCTCGGCCAGGGCCGCGGCGCTGTTCCCGGACAAGGTGGACGAGCCGGTATACGACAACCTTATCGCGTCGGTAAGCGCGAACCTGGAACCCCTCCACCGGTACTATGCCCTGCGAAAGCGGGCGCTCAAGGTGGATACCCTGCGGCACTACGATGTCTACGTCCCCCTGACGCCCGACGCGGCGATCAAGACCACCTGGAACGAGGCCGTGGACATGGTGAGCGAAGCCCTTGCCCCCCTGGGGAATGAGTATGTGGGAACTCTCCGGGCCGGTCTCCTGAGCCGCTGGGCTGATCGCTACGAAAACAAAGGCAAGCGTTCCGGCGCTTTTTCCGCGGGGAGCTACACCGGGGAGCCGTACATACTCATGAACTACAAGGAAGACGCCCTGCGGGACGTGTTCACCCTGGCCCACGAGGGCGGCCACTCCATGCACTCCTGGTATTCCACCCGGTCCAACCCCTTCACGCACTACAACTACACCATCTTCGAGGCCGAAGTCGCCAGTACCTTCAATGAGGAACTTCTCTTCAGGTATCTGCTGAAACACGCGCCGGAAAAGCCGGAACCCGCTTCTTTCAGGACCTATATCGTCAACAAGCGGGTAGACGACATTCTGGCGACCTTGTACCGGCAGACCATGTTTGCCGAATTCGAGAAACGCACCCACGAGCTGGAAGAAGGGGGCAATCCGCTGACCGCCGAGCTTCTCCGCGCCGAATACCGGGCGCTCCTGGAAAAATACTTCGGCCCCGATGTGGTTTTGGAAGAAGAAAGCGACCTTGAGGGCCTGCGCATCCCCCATTTCTACCGGGCTTTCTACGTATACAAATACGCCACCGGCATTTCGGCGTCTTTGGCCCTGGCGGAGCGCGTCCTTTCCGGGGGCGCGCGGGAGCGGGAAGACTACTTCACCTTCCTTAAATCGGGCGGTTCCCGGTTCCCCCTGGAATCCCTCAAGGCCGCCGGTGTGGATATGGGCGATCCGGCCCCGGTGGAAGCGGCCTGCAAAGTCTTCGCCGGTCTGGTCGGGGAACTGGAAAAGGTTCTTGCCTTATAGGAATTGTTGACCACGGATACAGACCCTCGCTGTGGTTCCATGTCCGTGGTCTTTCCTCTTTTCCCTTTTCTACGCGCTTATCCTGAGATTCTAAACCGAACGTAGACGGGCGCGTTCCCTTTCCGGTATACTTGAACGATATATCGAACAATCATTAAGCGAGGAATTGAATGATACGAGGCGGAGATATTGTTAAAGGGAGCTGCCTGCTCCAGAAAGGGCAGCCGTATCTGGTTATTGAACGGGAATTTCACAATCCCGGGAAAGGAACCGCCATTGCCCGGATTAAAATGAAAAGCATCAAGGACGGCTCGGTTTTATCCATGACCATTCCTACCCAGCAGGAAGTTGAAGACGCCACGGTGGATACCCAGACCTGCCAGTATCAGTATGTGGATCAGGACTACTTTCACTTCATGGATAACGAGACCTACGACCAGTACGAAGTACCCATTCCTGAGATGGAAGAAAAGAAATATTACCTGAAAGAGGGAGAACCTTACGAATTGACCATCTGGGAAGGCAAGGTCATCGACATCAAGATCCCCTACAAGGTGGTGTTCACCGTAGCCGAATCGGAAAACTACGTAAAGGGCGATACCGTTTCGGGAGCCACGAAGCCGATTGTTACCGAAACGGGCCTTACCGTCCGGGTTCCCCTGTTCATCAAGCAGGGCGAGCGCATCCTGGTCAATACCGAAACCAACGAATATGTGGAGCGGGTGAACGGTTAACCGAAAAGGCCCCGGCCGGTCCGTAACGGAACCCGCGCCGGGACGCCCGCTTCCGCCGGGTTCTTCCTGTATAAACGTCTATTCCCATAAATCCGTTTCTTTTAAGTTCCGGGGCGTCGAATTTGTCTTCGCCCTGTCCCAGGGCCTGTTCAGCGCCGCGGGCCCGGATACGGGAACCCTCTTCCTGCTCAAGGTTTTTTCCCGCAAAATTGATGAAGCCCTGGCGGAAGGGCGGCCGTTGCCCCGTTCTGTTCTGGACGCGGGCTGTGGGACCGGGATCCTGGGGGTCTGCGCCGCCCGCGCCCTGGACGCGGCGCGGGCCGGCTGGGACGGACTGGCGGTGGCTCAGGACCGGGACGAGCTTGCGCGGGTATTCACCCTCTACAACGCGGCCCTAAACGGCGTCCCGCCCGCGTCCCTGACGGCCCGTACCGAGCCCCTGCTGGCCGGTCCGCCGGAAGAGGGCTGGGACCTTATCCTGTCCAATATCCCCGCAAAAACCGGAAAGCCCGTGCTGCTGGACTTTGTTTCCCGGTCGGCGGCCTGCCTGAGCGCCGGGGGCCGGGTGATGCTCGTCGTGGTAAATCCCCTGGCGGGCCTTTTCCGCGCCCGGATCGCCGGGCTGGGACTTCCCCTGCTGTACGAGGAGCCGGGCCGGGAGCATACGGTTTTTATGTACGGCCGAAACGAACAGACGGCGGGGCGGGAACCGGCTTTCGATTCGGGCGCGTCAAACCGCGACGCGTTCCCGCAAAAATGGCCGGCTTACATCCGGGGTTCCGCGCAATATACCATGGAAAAGGTTTCGTACCGCATCGACGCTTTTCACGGCGCGGCCGGCTTCGACACCCCTGGCGGGGCCGTCCAGACAGCGGTAAAACTGTTAAACCGCCTGGACGGGCGGATAAAACGGCTTGTTCCGGCGGGGCAACCGGAGCCGCCGATCCTCGTCTTTGAGCCGGATCAGGGGCATTTCCCGGCGTGGCTGGCCGCTTCAAAGCCGGTTTCGCTGCCCGCGGGACGCCGGGTCTTTGCCGGGCGGAACATCCTGTCCCTGGAAGCGTCCCGCCACAACACCCTTTGCGCGTTGAAAACAGGCGGCAACGTGGACGGCGGCGAAAGGGAAATAACGCTGCTCCCGGCGGTTGACCCGGACCTGGATCGGGCCGCCCTGGCCGCCCTTGGCCCCTACGGGCTTATCGCCTTTTTCCCCGAAGCCGTCCCGCAGACCGGGGGTACGGAACGGCCGGATGCCTGGTGGCCGGCCCTGGCGTCGATGCTGCTGCCGGGGGGGCTCCTGATAACGGCGCTCCCCGCTTCCGGCGCGGAACGGTTTGACCGGCGCAAGCTCCGGGGGTTTACCCGCCTGGGGGATCTCAGGCGTATGGGGTTCAGGGCGCTGGCCTACCGGCGGGATGACGACGGGCAGTAAGGCCGCCCGTAAAAAAGCCCGGAGGACGCGCCCCCGGGCCGTTCTACAAAACGTACAGCCCGCTACCAGGTAAGGTAGTTCAAAGAAAGACTAGGATTGCTATCATCATATCTGTGATACGCAATATGGACCTTCCCGGCAGTATCCACCCCGATGCCGCTCCATAGTCCCGCGTTATACGAAGTACTGGTCCCGTTCAGAAGGCCCACAGGAGTACGGAAGCGCCAGGCGCCCCCCGCGTTGGTTCCATACTTTAAGCTGTATTGGCCGTTGTCAAGACGGGCCTGGTAACTGACGTACAACGCCCCGTTGTCATCAACGGCCAGGGAAGGCTTCATCACGCCGGTATCGCCGGTACTAGAATAACAGGCCGCGTCCAGGATACCCGCTTTCCAGACGCCCCCTTCCCGGAATACCAGCCCTAAATTGTTTAGCTCTGAATATATAAAATGGGGCGTGTCGTTGGACATTCTCATATCAAGATTAAAATAACCGTAAGAGCCGTAGGAATTCCTACTCTCGAGTATTTTATCCGGCACCCCCCACAAAGCCCCCGGACTTTTGCTTACCCCGTAAAGTTCATTGAGATTGCCCGTATTGGCATTGGCGGCGTAACAGGAATAGGCGATATAGATGATCCCCGCGCTGTCCACCCCAATGCCGGTTGACACATTGTAGTCTGTGCCATACCGCTCGACCGATTGGACAACTTCCCCAATTTCCCAGGACCCGCTTTTGTTGGTGGCGTATTTCACGATGTTGTTGGTGTAATCGTGGTAGCTGATGTAGACATTGCCGTCGCCGTCCAGGGCCAGGGCCGCCCCGGCCCCCAGGCCGCCTCCGTTATCCACCACAAGGGTTGTCCAGGAGCCAGAGGCGTTGGTGGCGTATTTGACGTATCCGCTGCTCTTGTCCCAATACGCGGCGTGGAGTTTCCCCGCGCCGTCAATCCGGAGAGAAGGCGTCCCGGTTTGAACCCCGTCTATTTCCACCGGGGCGGTCCAGGCGCCGCTGGCATTGGTAGCATAGAATAGCTTCCAGTCATTCCCACGATTATAAACCACATGGACCTTGCCGCTCCCGTCCACCACTGTCGAGGGATAATAATCGGAGTAGCTAGAGCTACTATACACTTGGGTTACCTGAGGTGTGGTCGATGCCATCAGGGTATCGCTCTCGCGGCTTTCCCCGGCGGAATTTTTCGCCGCTACCTTGAAGTAGTAATCCCGGTTTGCGGCAAGCCCCGTAATGACGGTACTGGTGGTGGTAAGGTCGTCCGCTCTGGGCACAAAGGGGCCCCCTATGTATTCGCTAAAGTAGACCTTGTACCCCGATATGTCGGTTACGTTGTCCCACTGGAATGTTATGGAATTGTAGCTTTGGGCGGCAACCCGGAAATTCGTGGGGGTGTCGGGCAAGGCTATAGCCGAAGCCGAAGTGGATGCGGAAACTGCCGCGCTCAGGAGGCTTTCTCCCGCGGCGCTGCCTGCGGCAACCCGGAACCAGTAGGCGGTATTCCCCGTCAAACCCGTGGCCGCCCCGGAACTGAACACCGGGGCAATCCGATCGCCCGCAACAGTATAGGTTCCGTCTTCGGTATTGCTCTTGTATATCTGGTAGTATTCCGCCCCGGGGACCTGATCCCATACCAGGGTTACTTCGTTGTATCCGGGCAGTACCAGGATGGAGACCCCCACATTGGCGGGGGCGGCGGGAGCTTCGGTGGCCACGGCGCTGGTGTTGGCGGAAGCCGCCGCGCTCAGGCCGCTTTCGCCGTATGCGTTAATGGCGCAGACCTTAAACCAGTAGGTCCGGTTCATGGCAAGGCCGCTCACCTGTGCCCTGGTTCCGTCAAAGGTGATATTCACCAACTGTACCGGATCGTACTGGCCGGTCTGGGCGTCCGCTATCAAAACCTTGTAGCTTTCCGCGTTTGTGGAAGGGTTCCATTGCAGGGTAACCGACGAGGCGGTACTCAACACCGGCAGGGCCGCAAAACCCATCGGCGTTGCAGGTATAGAGCCGATGGTCAGGTCCTGGCCGTCCTTCCCGTCCTGGGCAAAAACCTGCCATGCGGCGCCATCGTAGATGTAGGACTTTTTCTCTGTAGTATTGTAATACGCCCAATTCATTTGGGGATATTCAGGAACAGCGGTTAAACTCCCCTTCCATACCAGGGAGATACCGTCCTGGCCCGCAGGACCGGTCGCGCCATCCTGTCCGGGCTGCCCGTCCTCTCCATTGACCCCATCCTGGGCGATAATATACCAGGAACTGCCGTCGTAGATGTAGGACTTTTTCTCCGTTGTATTGTAATACGCCCAATTCATTTGGGGATTTGTAGGAGCAGAACTTAAACTCCCCTTCCACACCAGGGATACACCGTCCAGACCCGATGCTCCCGCCTCGCCTTCTTGTCCTTCCGTGCCATTGGCCCCGTCTTTGGCAAGAATCTGCCATCTGCCGCCGTCCCAAATATAGGAAGTCCCCTGTATGGAATTGTAATACGCCCAGTTGGTTTGGGGGTTTGAAGGGGCGGCGGTTAAACTCCCCTTCCATACCAGGGATACACCGTCTGCGCCGGCATTACCGTCCTGGGCAAAAACCTGCCATCCGGTACCGTCATAGATATAGGATTTCCGCTCGGAGGTGTTATAATATGCCCAGTTGGTTTGGGGATTCGCGGGAGCTTCGGTAAAACTTCCCTTCCACACCAGGGAAGCCCCGGCGCCGCCCTCGCCGCCTTGTCCGTCCATCGCTATGACCTGCCATGCGGTACCGTCCCAAATATAGGAAGTCCCCTGCGTGGAATTGTAATACGCCCAGTTGGTTTGAGGGTTTGAAGGGGCACCGGTTAAACTCCCCTTCCATACCAGGGATACGCCGTCCAGACCCGCCGCTCCTGCGGGGCCCGCCTGACCCGTCGCACCATTTTGACCATTCACCGCCATGACCTGCCACGCGGCGCCGTCCCAAATATAGGAAGTCCCCTCTGTGGAATTGTAATACGCCCAGTTGGTTTGGGGACCTTCGGGGGCGGCGGTTAAACTCCCCTTCCATACCAGGGAAATCCCGCTGCTCCCGTTTTGGGCCAAAATCTGCCAGGACGCGCCGTCATAAATATAGGAGGCCCCCTCCGCCGTGTTGTGGTACGCCCAATTTAACTGCGGGTCTTCGGGAGCCACCGCAAGGCTCCCCTTCCATATCAGGCTGGTTCCCCCTCCGGCGTTTATGTCCGCCGCGTACAGGTTTTTGACGCCCAGCGGCGTGGTAGATCCGGTGGTAACCTGGGCCGTTGTCCACAGGGTTATATAAGTCCCCTTCATGATGATTATCTGATAGCCGCTTCCCACCGGTACGTCACTGATCAGAAAATCCCCCGCACCGTTGGTCGCCGCCATGTAAGAGGTACTAGCGATAAAAACCAGGAACCCTGTATTGCCCGTATCGTTTCCGTCTACGGTGATGGTTCCCCGGATATGGCCTACCGGGGTCAGGTTTAGATCCTCGGCGGTAACCTGTCTGCCCGCCTGTACCGTAACATTGGCTGTCACCGCCCGTTCTTTTGAATTCCGCGACGCGGCGTAAATGGAATAGGTCCCCTCCGCGACACCGGAGAAGGAATACCTGCCGCCGCTATCGGTGACTGTGGTCAGCGTCCCTTCCGTACCACCGACAGCCCTGCCTGTTTCCACCGACCGGAGCACCGAGACGGACTGCAGGCCGTTGGTTTTCTCCAGAATGATGGAGATACCCCCATGGTCGGTGGTATTGCTGAAATAGGCGTTTCCCGCAATATCCCCGATTTTGTCCCCAGAGGGCTCATCCTCTGCCACGGGGTTTACACACGAAAACAACAGTATGCTAAAAAGCAATACCATTCCGGCCATAAACTTGAGAGCTTTCATAAATCTTCTCCTTTGAGCGTTTTCCAAAACACGAACCACCGGTTCGGGGCCAGTTTTAGGAAATGCCCATAAAAAAATATATAGCCGCCGGTTTTCAGTACCAGCGGAAGAATCTCCCGGGAACAAAGGCGTTGAGATCGGAATTGATATGAAGATAGAGATGAAGAATTTTTATCCGGCGGGTTTATCCGGCAGAAAGCCCCGGCGGTAAACCGGTAATTCCTAGTATTACTATGGGATAATCTGATATATGTATCATAGACACGTAATGGGGGGGGGGGGGGGGGGGGTACTAACTAAAAATAAGCGTTTTGTATTTGGATAACTGTATTATTTAAAAATACCCCCCCCCGGAAAAAACGAAGTTAAATTAGCTTGGGCCAATGCTAA
>JAIRSL010000137.1 GCA_031255475.1 Treponema sp. | reverse complement strand
TCGGCCCCCTCTTTTCAGGAGATTGGGTTTGGCGGCAAGTACAATTTCGCCTTCCCCTGGGCGGATATCGATCTGGGCCTCTACTATCATAAAACCATGCCGCTCCGGGGCCTTGTTTCCGTAAAAAGTACGATCCGGAATACCGAGCTGTACAGTGAGGCCGTGGGTTCCATAGGACATGAGACCTGGGACGATTTCAGGTTTTCCGCCAACATCGGTTTTTTGCGGAATTTTTTTGCCGAAAGGATCACCCTGAACGGGGAAGTCTTTTACAACGGGGAGAACGACGCGGTTTGGTTCAAGCCGGAAACGGACCTGCAGGACGCGGATGTAACCCCCTTTATCAAGGGCTTTAACGGCGCGGTCAATGTGTTATACCGCCCGCGTCCCGGCGGCTGGAAGGACCTTCGCCTTTTTGCCCAATGCCTTTTTTCTTTTGAAGAACACACCGCCTATTTGGTTCCCGGTTTTTCCATCGCCCCTGTTCCGCACGTCAATATTTATACGGCGGTTCCCCTGGCTCTGGGCAGCCGGGACGGCACCTACTATACCAGAAACGCCGACAACCAAAACCGGCCCTTTACCATTGTGTTTCTTGTCTCGGTAAACGGCAGCTATCACTTCGGACATTACCAATAAAAGCCTCGCAAGAAGATTTATAAATATTCGCAGAAACACAATTAAAATGGTTAATATTTCGTTACCGTCAATGCCAGGGGTGATCTTATTGTGAAAACTGTTTATCTGGGAATGACCGCCGATATAATCCATCCGGGGATCGTTAATATTGTTCATCAGGCGTCTCTGCGCGGGGAAGTGCTGGTGGGACTTTTGACGGATTCGGCTATTGCCAAATACAAACGGCTGCCCTATCTTTCCTATGAACAGCGGAAACAGGTTGTGGAAAGTATGCGGGATGTAAGCCGGGTGGTTCCCCAGGAAGAATGGAGCTATATTCCGAATCTGCGGAAGTATAAACCCGATATGATCATCCATGGGGATGACTGGAAGACCGGAATCTTGAGCAAGGAACGGGAGGATGTGTACCGGGTGATGGCGGAGCTGGGGGGAGAGGTGATTGAAATTCCCTATACCCAGGGCATTAATTCCACCGCCTTTAACGAATCGGTCGCCTCCATCGGAACGACGCCGGACCTTAGACTGAAAACTCTCCGCCGGCTTATTGCGGCAAAGCCCGTTGTCAGGATCATGGAAGCCCATTCGGGACTTTCGGGGCTGATCATAGAACGTCTTGAAATTGTTAAAGAGGACGGGATTCACCGCTTTGACGGAATGTGGTCGTCGAGCCTGACCGATTCCGCCAGTAAGGGAAAGCCCGACATTGAGGCGGTGGATATTACCACCCGGCTTCAGGACCTTACCCAGATTCTGGAATGTACCACCAAGCCGATTATTTACGACGGCGATACTGGGGGCATTCCGGAACACTTTGTTTTTACCGTCCGTACCCTGGAACGGAACGGAGTTTCCGCGGTAATAATCGAAGACAAGAGGGGTTTAAAAAAGAATTCCCTTTTTGGTACCGAGGTGAAACAGCACCTTGCGCCGCTTGAGGAATTCTGCGAAAAGATTAGCGCGGGGAAAAAGGCCCAGGTAACCAGGGAATTTATGATCATCGCCCGGCTTGAAAGCCTGATCGCGGGAAAAACCGTGGACGACGCACTGGAACGGGCCCTGGCCTATGTGGGTTCCGGCGCCGACGGCATTATGATCCACAGCAAGGAAAAATCCGGCGAGGACATTCGGGAATTCTGCCGCCGTTTCCGCCGGGAATACCGGGACATTCCCCTGATTCTGGTTCCCACTACCTACAATAAGTACACCGAGGCCGAACTTGCATCCTGGGGGGCGAATATTGTTATCTACGCGAATCACCTGCTCCGGGCTTCCTATCCGGCAATGCTTCAGGCGGCAAAATCCGTCCTGGAACATGAACGGGCGCTGGAGGCGGATGCCCTATGTATGCCCATTAAGGATATTCTGGAACTAATCCCGGGTACAAAATAGCCGCCGCGCTTGCCGGGGATTCCGCGGCATCTCCGCCGTTATACCCGTCCGTCATCCGGCAATGAAAGCTTAAGGAGCAGGACCATGTTAGACACCTCCCGTTTCGGGGAAACCTTAAAAAGAATGGGCTTTGATTTTTACAGTGGGGTTCCCTGTTCCTTCCTCAAGGACCTGATCAATTATTCCATAAATGAATGTGATTATGTGATGGCCGCCAATGAAGGGGACGCCATAGCGATCTGCGCCGGGGCGTACCTCGGCGGCAGACGGCCGGTGGCGCTTATGCAGAATTCGGGTCTGGGGAACACCGTTTCTCCCTTGACTTCGCTGAACGCCATTTTCCGTATTCCCGTACTCGCCTTTGTGTCCCTCCGGGGAGCGGTGGGCACGGTCGATGAACCCCAGCACGAACTCACGGGCGTCATCACCGGCGCCATGCTGGAAACCATGCGTGTTGATTACGCGGTGCTTTCTGCCGATCCTGAAGAAGCGGAAAGGCAGCTTGCCGCCGCCGATGAATGTATCAGAAATCATAAAAGTTATTTTTTTATTGTCCGGAAGGGTACTTTTTCTCCGGTTCCTTTGAAGGATAAAGCCGCGGACCGGCAGGACCTGCCCCGCCGTTTTGAGATGATCCAAAGGGTAAAGGCCGGCGCCGGGAAGGGCTGCCTCTTTCTTGCCACCACCGGTTTTACGGGGCGGGAACTGTATACCCTGGGGGACGAACCGAATAACCTCTATATGGTGGGTTCTCTGGGCTGCGTATCGTCCCTGGGCTTGGGCCTTTCCCTGACCTGTCCGGACAAAAGGGTGATCGTCCTGGACGGGGACGGCTCTTTGCTCATGCGGGCCGGTTCCCTGGGGGTAAACGCCTGGTACAAGCCGCCGGGGATGCTCCACATCCTCTTTGACAACCGGAGCCATGAATCTACCGGCGGTCAGTTTACCGTATCCCCCGGCATTGATTATCCCCTTTTGGCGAAGGCCTTTGGGTATCCCGAAGTTTCCCGGATTAATACCCCGGAGGAGATGGAGGAACTAACAGGGGAATGGGTTCGTACCGGAGGTTTACGGTTTGCCCATGTTCCCATCGCCCTGGGAACCAAAGACGATTTGGGCCGGCCCGGGATAAAGCCCCATGAGGTCGCGGAACGGTTTATGCAATTTATACGACAAGGACGGGAATGATGATACGCCAGGCGATTATTATGGCGGCGGGGATGGGAACCCGCCTTAAAGACCGGACCCTTATTATGCCCAAGGGTTTTCTGGAAATCGGTTCCCTGCCCATTGTGGAGTGGTCGGTAAAGAAATTGATTGCCGCCGGGATGGAGGAAATTATCATCGGGACCGGACATTGCGCCGAATGGTACGAAAGGCTTGCATCAAGGTATTCCTGCATCACCCTGGTCCACAACGATGACTACGCTTCTACGGGAAGCATGGGAACCCTGGCGCTCTGCGCGGAAAGGGCCCGCGGGTCCGTTCTGGTTTTGGAATCCGACCTTATCTACGACGACATCGGGCTTTTTGTTTTAATCAACGATGAACGGCCCAACCTGATCCTGGCTTCGGGAAAAACCAATTCCGGGGACGAGGTCTATCTGGAAGCCGATGGGGAACAGCGCCTCTTGGGGAATTCAAAAAAGAAGGAAGAGCTTGGATCGATTTACGGAGAACTGGTGGGGATCACCAAGCTGGAAAAACCGGTCCTGGATGCCATGACCGCCTACTGCCGCGCCAACGCCGGCCTCCAACCCCGGATGGAATATGAGGCCGCCATGTCCGCCGTAAGCCGGGACGCCCTGGCGGGGAAGCTCTCCGGGGAAATGGCTATTGCCATCCGCAAGATAGAGCATTATGTCTGGCGGGAAATTGATGATGAAAATCACTACGCCGCGGCCAGGGATGACATTTATCCCCGGATCATTGAAAACGAATCCCTGCGCAGGGTAAGGCGGGAGGTCCTTCTAAACCCCGGACCGGCCACTACCGCCGACAGCGTTAAATATGCCCAGGTTCAGGCGGATATCTGCCCCAGGGAAGGGGAATTCGGCGGGGTGATGGGATGGATCGTCGAAGAACTTTCCGCTATGGCCGGTCAAGGGGGAAATATCGAAACCGTTCTTTTCGGCGGGTCCGGGACCGCTGCCGACGAGGCGATGATCTCCTCCTGCGTGGCTCCGGGGGCGAAATTCCTTATCCTCGATAACGGCGCCTATGGGGAACGGTTCGCCCAAATCGCCGCCGCCTACGGTATTCCCCACGATGTAATCAAAAGCTCAGGCAGCCTTTTGCCGGATACCGGCGCCCTTAAAGAACGGCTTGCCGGCGGGGCCTATACCCATTTTGCCATCGTCTACCACGAAACCACCACGGGGCTTCTGAACCCGGCGCCGGAGTTGTGCCGGTTCTGCCGGGAACGGAACATCACCACCATCGTAGACGCGGTGAGCGCCTTCGCGGCCATTCCCATTGACATGGAACGGGACGGCTTCGACTTTATGTCCTCCACTTCCAACAAGAACATTCAGGGTATGGCCGGGGCCGCCTTCGTGTTTTGCCGCCGGGAGGCCCTAGAAAAAATCCGGGATTACCCCAAGCGCAATTACTACCTTAACCTTTGGGATCAATACGCCTATTTTAAAAAAACCGGACAAACCCGGTTTACCCCGCCGGTTCAGACCCTCTACGCCCTGAGACAGGCGATCATCGAGGCAAAACTTGAAACCCTTCAGGGCCGTTACCGGCGGTATACCGCCTGCTGGGATGTTTTGGCGGCGGCCGTAAAAAAGATGGGCCTTAAAATGCTTGTTCCCGAAGAAGCCCAGTCAAAACTTATCACCGCCATCATCGAACCG
>JAIRSL010000103.1 GCA_031255475.1 Treponema sp. | reverse complement strand
ACTTTTCATAAAGACTCCTACCATTCCGGTATATCATACTTTCCTTGATTTGTAATCAGTCCCTGGTCTATAGTCATCAATTCCGATTTCAACCGCCGGGAGGGTGGCCGGAGACGGTCTGGAACAGCGAAACCCCATTTTGTGGAAGTAACGGCCCACTTCGCAACGCAAAGCCCGGAAAAATCTATCTTCCCTGACCCATGATCGCAGGCTTCATGGCAGCCATCGTCGGTAGAGCACCGGAAGATTCAGAAGACGGATTATCTCATTCGCGTGCTCCTGTCCGGGGCCGAAGTCAATAACCTCCGGCAAAACCAGAGGCTTGGAATTCGTGAACCGCTCAAAAAGGGGGGATTGCACGGAATGTCCGTTACGGGAGCGGCGTGTAGCCGGGCACGGCAGGAAGAGCCCCCGGACATTGTTCATAGCGAACAAGGAACAGGAAGGGAACCTGTGAAAAGATGAGGCAAAAGGTAGACGAGGCGAAGTATCGGACGTTATATGGGAGGCGGATGCAGATAATAGAGCCATGCTTTGCGGACATAACGTATAATAAGAGGATGGATCGGTTTTCGCTGAGGATAAAACTAAAAGTAAAAGTAAACATACAGTGGCTGCTATATTGTATGATGCATAATATAGGGAAATGCATACCGGGGATACTGGCGGAGAGCGGGGGTACGGAGGGGGGGATTGGCAAAAGGGCGGGCGCAACGGGCTTGCCAGGCAATAAATCCGCGGTAGAATTATAGAAACCTGCCGGAAAAAACATCCATGTCCTAAAGACGATTAATTCGACAGCATCGTTGTCTATAATTCCCGGTTATTCCGTTAGTGTCACGGCTTGTGTCTGCTTTCACGCTCCTTTTGCCCGCTGCCGAAGGGAGAGTACGAACCGGCGGACGCGCAGGAAAAATATCCGGCGGGTTCTCCGGGATTCGTACCCTCCCCCATTGTCTCCCGGAATTACAGGATACCCGTATCCGGCAGGGATTTTACCAGTTTTTTCAAATTAGCCCAACTTGAATGGTCCGTGTCTTTATAGGCATCCACCGCGCCGGACGGCACATAAATAGTACCGTCACGGGAAAAATCGGTGCTTCTAAAAACGGTTGTTTCGAGTTCAGGGGGATTTGCCCCGAACACGAGGTACAAAAGGGCCGCGTCTTCCTCAAAACTGTTGCTGTCGAGCTTTGTAACTGCGGGAAGGCTTACCGCTTTTAAGGCGGTGCATTGCTTAAACGCCAATCCCCCTACGGTCCGCAGGTTCGGGAAAGCCGCCTCGGTAAGGCCGGTGCATCCGTAGACGGCGTACTTCCCCAAGACCGTCAGGTTGGGGCAATACAGGGCCGTCAGTGCGGTACACCCGATAAAAGCGCCGGTGGTGTTGTTTTTGGCATCGGCTATGGTTTCCAGTGCCGGGGAGAAAACGGCTTCCAACTGTACGCAATCCTTAAAGGCGGAAGTGTTAAGCGTTTTAACCTTGGGCATTACTGCGTATTTCAGGTTTGCGTACCCGGAAAAGCCGTTTGGGTTGATTTCGATAACGCTGTCCGGCAGAACCATAGAAACGATGTTTACCCGGTTCGGCATACTATGCGTAGACGCCGCGATCAACTCCGTCCCCGTACATCCCCTCAGGTCCAGGGTAACGTACCGCCGATCCAGTACGGCGTACAGGGTTTTCAGTGTCTCCCCTTTCGTTTCCGCGCTTGAAAGATCCGTCCCGCTAATTTTTACCGGATACGGGTTGGCCGGGGTATTTTCCGGCAGGTTGTCCAGATATTCTTTCAATGCCCCGGCGGATGAAAATTCCGGGGGAACCGGAAAGGCGATTGCGGAAATTCCGGCATGGCTGCCCGTGGTTTCCCGGCCGGGATGGATGTACACGATTTCCGTTGAAACATTTTCCGTATTGTGCGACAGAACACGGGATTCGATCCTGTACGTTCCCGGAGGAAGGGAAATTTTTCTGTTCTTTGTACCGGCGCCGCTTACGTCAAACTGCTTGTAGGGGATAAACGTATCTTCGCCAATTTTGAGGGAAGCCGTCATTGCGGCTCCCCAGACCTTTTCTTCCGGGTAATCAATACTCCAGGACAGAAAACCCGATTCCCCGTCATCAGGCGTTTCCCCGCCCTCCTCCGGGACATCTTCGCCGTCTTCACCGTCCCCGTCATCAGGCGTTTCCCCGCCTTCCTCAGGAACATCTTCGCCGTCTTCGCCGTTCCCGTCATCAGGCGTTTCCCCGCCTTCCTCCGGGACATCTTCGCCGTCTTCACCGTCCCCGTCTTCAGGCGTCTCCCCATCTCCTTTCGGAACATCTTCGCCGTCTTCGTCGTTCCCGTCATCAGGCGTCTCCCCGTCTCCCTTCGGAACCTGTTCCCCGTCTCCGTTGTCCTCGTCATCAGGCGTTTCCAGAGACGGCGATTCGGAAACCGGTTCCGTCCCGGATGATCCCGACGGAAGGGAACAGCCCATGATGGCAAACAGCAGGAATACGATACTTCCCCAAAGTATAAATTTGGAGAACCGTAAATTCGTTTTCATAATTGCCTCCTCAAAATGATTTGAAAGAATTTCAAAATGCCGGATACGAGTCCGGATTACTCATCTATCCGTATGTATGGATCGGAGGGGCCGTTTTGCTTTCATCGAAACGAAAAAAATAAAAAAATAGCGGAATTTAGGAGCCGTTCACCCGAAGAGGAAACCGGTGCGAAGGTTGAAGGTTTGACCGCGCAGCCGAACCGGAGGCTCGCCGCGCGGTTAATGGTCAAAAATTCCCGCGCGTTTATCCGGGCGGCAGAATAAACCCGCCGTGAACAGCCGGCCTACACATGCGGGAAAGAAGCCGGCTTTTCCACGGAGAGCGTCTTCAACATACACGACCGGTCCGCGGCGAAAAGCCCCGTTTCTTTTATATGCGCCAGGATGTTTTCCTCAATTTCGGCGGGAATGATGATGTCGCAGAATTCACGGGAATGGGATTCTTTGGTCTGCTCCCGGGTATCGGCGCGGTAGGACCGCATTTCAAGATGGTTAAGAGTCGCGCCCCGCGCTCCGTTGGCCATTGCCGTTTTCCGGAATGTTTCGATCTCTTCCTCTTCGCCAATAAAAAAAAGCCCCTTCATGCCGTCTTTGGCAGTTTTACTGCTGCCGGAAAAAACGCCGGTTTTCGTGCCCAGCCTGCGCCAGTCGCTGGATCCGCGCACCTCGTCCAGGGCGGCGATGACCTGCTCCATGGTCGCGGCGTGGACCCGCTTGCCCTGCCTGACCCGGAGGTTCACCACCGGCGCGTGGACAAATATCTTGTAGAGGAATCCGTGGCCGGGAACGTCAAGGCGGGCGCGGGGAATAAGGGTCTTTTCCACAAGCTCCGCGTCGGAACGGGGAACCAGAAACCAGATGATTTCTTTTTCTACCGGAATGGTTATGCGCAAAAGTCCCAGCTTGTCCCGCAGCCCCACGCCGGAACCGAAGGACACAACCGGTACGCAGACGCCGAGTTCCAGCACGGCGGCGGAAAGGGATTCTCCCACACCCCTGGAGACGGTACAGCAGATAAGTGCGTAGTCCTCGGGCGGAAGTTTATCGGCCGCGCCGCAAAGGGCTTCGAGTTTCGCCTCGTCAAAGTGAAGCGGCGATCCCCTCCAAACCGCGCCGCGCTGCGCAAAGATGCATCCCCGGCCGCCCACGCGGAGATCCGCCGCTTCCGCGATACGGCGCATCACGCCGTGTTCAAATCTGGACGGCACGTAGAAATGGTAAAACAGCGCCCTGCTTTCGTCCTGTTTCGTAACGGGACGCAGCCCTAAAAATCCTCTTTTATCAACCAGGAACATCTGTTTTGCGCGCTGGACAAATACCTCCGGCAGCGCAAGATCGGTAAGCGTCTGATCCAACAGTTCCGTTATATTAACATCCGCAACACAAATGATGGTAGAAAAATCGTTCCGCATAAGAAGTTCCCCCTACTGTTCTATCGCCCGCCGGGATTTCCGCTTTTCGCGTATACCCGACACAAGAACCGCGATAACCGGGACGACGCTTGCGGTTGCCACGATGCCGAAGGCGCCGTCCGCCCGCAGCGAATCCGCGCCCAAGCCCAGGCCGGTAGTTATGATGATGGGAACCGAAATGGGACCGGTGGCTATGCCGGCCACATCCCACGCGATAGAGGAAAAATCCTCCGGCGCAAAGGCCGTGAGGAGCAGGGCCAGCGCGTAACTGGGCGCCAGGATCCACGAAAGATGGATGCCGCCCGATGGCAGCATATTGCTGAAAAGCACCCGCGCAAAACCTATGGCCATTCCGACTCCGACCCCGGCCGCGGCAATCATCACGAGTTTCGAGCGCTTAAAGGTACCGGTGGTCATTTCTTCCACCGTAACGGCGGTGGCGGCCAGTGCGGGTTCCGCGAATATGGCCAAAAAGCCCAGGAAGAACACAAAGACAAGCACCGCCAGATACCCGCCCAGCCTGCCGAAATTCGAGAACACGGCGCTTGCGATGGGAATATGGGTGTAAACACCGTTGGAGAGGTTTTCGGAGACAAATTCTTGGGGTTCGGGCCCCTCTTCGCCGGGAATCCAGATGTACTGTTCCGGCCCGTATTTTCCCGGAACGGTGAAGACCGAACTTGAATCAACGCCCTGCACCACGACCGCTTTTCCAGCGAGCGGGGTTTCCATGTATGTGCGGGTGAGCGACATCCCTGCCTGGGAACTTATCGCGGTAACGCCGCCGGTCATGCCGAGGTTAAGGGCGAACATACCCAATGCCGCAAACAGTATGCCCAGTATGGCGATATCGGGATTACGGATGTGGTCCCGAGCGATAAAAATGATGGTAATAATCAAAACCAGAGCCAGGGGCAGAACGGCGAAAAGGGCGGATTTCATGAACCCGTACACGGATTTGAGGGAAAATACCGAAACTTCGCCGGCGTCATCCCCCGCGTCCTGATCCGGCGTTCCGGGGAAAAAGGCTTCAAAGGCTGCCGGCGAAAGTTCCCCGCTCCTGACGGCGGATTTCGCCATCTTGAGGAGTTCTTCGGAACTGCCGGCGACATAGACGGCCTTTTCGCGCTGGCCGGGCAGGGACGAGAAGAACGTCCCCGCGCCGGAAGGCTCCGGAACCTTGGGGGCAATCAGCGCCGCGAGCAAGAGGACGCTTGCCACCGGCAGGGCGGAGGCAAGCGTCACCAACCCCAGTCCCGAAGTATTCGAGTTTTTTCCGCCTATTTTCGACACCCCCAAACCCAGGGCAAGGATGATAGGCACCGTAACCGCGCCGGTCGCCGCACCTCCCGTATCCCAGGCAAGGTTTACCACAGGACGGAGGACGGCGTTTTCGTCAAACACGAGACTTGCGGCAACCAGAATGGGGATGATGATGAAGACCGGCGGTTTGAACGCCCAGCCGAACATGAAGCGGTAAAGGCCCAGTACCACCGAAAGCCCCACTCCCGCCGCTATCGCCGCGACCAGCCAGGAGGTTCCCCGGTTAAGCAACAGATAGAGGAGCGGCGCGTTCCACGCGGGAATCACGCTCCCCTGCTGCTGAAGTATCGCAATGGCGGGTTCGGCAAGGGTTGCGGTAATACCGATGATAATGGAAAAGATCGTGACCCCCGCAACGCCGATTTTTGAGGGAAGCCTCATCCCGCACTGTTCGCCTAAAGGCATGATGCCGAGAAAGAGGCCCTCCAAAAACAGGGAAAGCCCCAGAATCGCCGCGCCTACGCCAACGGCTATCGAAACCGCGTTATGCAGGGGCGACTTTAACACGAAGAATTGGGCCGCCGCTAGGTATACGCTTACCAGAAGTACGGCCTTAAACTGGGGCCGTATCTTCTCGAGAGCGTAGGAACTAATCATCGGAAGCGTTTTATTCAGCGGCAGGACAATTACATCACGCCGGCGCGGAAAAATCATGCCTTTCAGTTTTGCCAAAATCAGTCTCACTCACGTTACCCTAAATAGGCATATACGTCTGTTCCAATGAGGCCGCTTCAAAACCGATGTGATGGAACAGCCTTATATCTCTGATTTTTTCTCAAACCCGCCGGTTGGGAAAGCCTCATTTATTTTTCGCTATTTTTGCCCAGGTATCCCGCAGCCCCACCGTCTTGTTAAATACCGGCCTGCCTTCCTGGGTATCCGGATCCCGGACGAAATATCCCAGCCGCTCAAACTGGAACCGGTCCCCGGCTTGAGCATCCGCAAGGCAGGGCTCCGCGTAAGCCGAAGGAATCACCTCCAGGGAGTTGGGGTTCAGGCTGTCCAGGAAGGACCCGCCGGGCCGGGATGCCGCTTCCATGGGCCGTTCCGCGTTAAAAAGGTAGTCGTAGACCCGCACCTCAATGGGCACGGCGTGGAAGGCCGAAACCCAGTGGATGGTACTCCTGACCTTGCGGTTGTCCGGGGCGTTGCCCCCTTTCGTCTCCGGGTCATAGGTACAGCGTACCGCGGTGATTTCCCCGGCATCATTCTTGTCGAATCCCGTACAGGTAACGATATAACCGTACCGGAGCCGGACACTGTTGCCGGGGAAAAGCCGGAAGTATTTGGGAGGCGGGACCTCTTCAAAATCCTCCCGTTCAATCCATAATTCCCCCGAAAAAGGCGTCTTCCGGGTCCCGGCGGATTCGTCTTCCGGGTTGTTCACCGCGTCAAGCTCCTCTGTCGTACCGGCAGGCCAGTTTTCGATAATCAGTTTAAGGGGCCGCAGAACCGCCATGACCCGGCGGGAATGTTTGTTCAGGTCTTCCCGGAGGCAGTATTCCAAAAAGGCAATGTCCACCATGCTGTCGGTCTTGGCGATCCCGATTTGGGAAACAAAACTCCGTATGGCCGCCGGGGTATAGCCCCGCCGCCGCAGGCCCGCGATGGTGGGCATACGGGGATCGTCCCACCCGGAGACGTACTTTCCCTGAACCAGTTGGAGGAGCCACCGCTTGCTCAACACCGTGCGGGACAGGTTGAGCCGGGCGAATTCAATCTGCCGGCTGGGAAAGACCCCGGCTTCGTTGATAAACCATTCGTAAAGAGGCCGGTGAATCTCGTACTCCAGGGAACAAAGAGAGTGAGTGATCCCTTCCCTGGCGTCCGATAAGGGGTGCTGAAAATCGTACATGGGATAAATACACCAGGCGTTCCCCGTCCGGTAATGGGTCTCCCGGCGAATACGGTACATCACCGGGTCCCGCATAAGGAGGTTCGTATGGGCCATGTCGATTTTGGCCCGCAGGGTTTTCGCGCCGTCGGCGAATTCCCCCGCCCGCATACGGGCAAAGAGGTCCAGGTTTTCTTCCACCGTCCGGTCACGGTACGGACTGTTCCGGCCGGGGGGCGTTACGGCAACCGCGGACTTGCCGGCGGTCCGCCTGTCCGCCGAGGTCCCCCGGTACTCGCTTATCTCGTCTTCGGAAAGATCGTCCACATAGGCCCGGCCCTTCCTGATGATCTTTACCGCCAAATCGTAAAGGTACTCGTAATAGTCGGATGCGTAATATTCCCGGTCTTCCCAGTCGTAGCCCATCCATTTGACATCCCGCTTAATGGCGTCCACATAGGATACGTTCTCTTTTTCCGGGTTGGTGTCGTCAAAACGGAGGTTGCATTTTCCGCCGAATTTTTCCGCCATGGTAAAATCGATATAAAACGCCTTGCAGTGGCCGATGTGAAGCCACCCGTTCGGCTCCGGCGGAAACCGGGTATGCACATAGCTAAAACGGCCGCTTTTCAGATCTTCTTTGATAAATTCGCTGATAAAGTCGGCGTTTTCCGCCGGAAAAAACGCCCCCGGTTTTGTCGTATCCTCAGTTCCCATTCCGTAACCCCTTATCATAGGTTCTAAAAATTCGTCAGGTAACAAATCCCTATCATCAGGAGCGCCCTCAGTACATCTTTGCCGGCATTCGGAACATCAAGGCATTTGCCGTCTTCCTGTGGATGAAGGCCGCCTATCTGCCCTCCATACCACCAAAAAAGCCCCATCTGGGTGTCGATGCGCAGGGTATATTCGGTAAAATCGTCTTTGGAACTCTGGGCGCCGAAGAAAAGATAGGCCAGCTCATCCAAAATTACGCTGAATTCCCTCAGGGCTGTGGAAAAATCCTCCCGTTCAATAGCGTCCACAAAGTCGGGAATCCGGCCCTGGAGTTTTTCTTTACGGCTTTCATCGGCCCTTTCGACCCAGGTCTTCTGAATCAAAAGGTCCAGATTGTTCTGGAAATGTCCCAACAAGGTACGGAGGCCGCCGCCGGATTTCCGGTCGGCAAGGAGCTTTTTATAGTCGGCGCCTATTCCCAAAATATCCGCAAAGGCGACGGCGGCTTCTACCGTGGGCCCCTGCCCGGCAGGAAACCCTCCGGGTGGAAAAAGGCTTTCGGCAACACCCCGGTATTCTTCGGGAATGGCATTATTCACGTGTGGCGGGCACCTGTACATATAAATACCATGATAAGAAATGCGAAATGTGTCAATACTAGGGATCGGTGATTCCCGTCTACGGTATTCCCGCCCGGCTCAGGGCGTCTTCCAGAGCGGCCAGAAAACCGGTCGATGACCCGGTGGCCCCGGAAATTCCGTCTACTTCCGGGGAGCCGGCATCGAGGACCAGGGCCGAAAGTTCCTCCATGGCGCCGCCGCCTATCTGCTCGTCATCCACATGCTCAAGGATTTCTATGGCCGTGATGCCGGCGGCGCCGATATGTACCGACAGGTACACCGGTCCCCGAAAGCCCTGTCCCACGCCTTCATATACGCCGGGATAATAACGCGGAGGCCCCACGGCAGCCGTAAATCCGGCGCAAGTACACAGGACGGCCGCGGCCAGAAGCAGCGCCGCCGCGTTAAGAAACCCGGCAAAACGGGAATGTTTCATGATCAATCCTCCTGATACAAGTACGGGTCCATATTGTATGGTGCTTTAATGGGGCTTCGCCTTATTTTATGGAATATTTCAAGGTTGCGTTCCCAAAACCGAAGTTTTCGGAAAGCCTCTTCTATGAAAATCCGCCAATAATTCCGGTTTCAGCCCGGTATAGGTTCTTAAGACTCATTCAATAACTCCGATAATAAAATGAAAGAGATGATTTCACCGAAGGGGATCCTTATAAAGGTGATCTTTAAGGAGGTAATTCCAATGGAAAAAAAGTTTTTTTTCATCATGTTATTGATTGCCCTGTGCGCCGCCTGCCTCTGGGCCGGCGATACCGCGACATTCGTTGATCTTGGGTTTTCTTCCGACGGCAAAACCTATGTATTCGGGCAATACGGAATTCAGTCAAAGACGCTCCGTCCGTGGGCGGATCTCTATCTGGTGGATGTTCCTAAGAACGACTTTGTGGCCGGCGGCCGGATTTCGTACACCCACGACGCTTCCGCGATAGCGGGTCAGGACGGCTCCGGGGCACTGTACCGCCTTATAAGCCGGAACGCCGCCCTGACGGACCGGTACGGAATTAACTTCCTCCTCCAGGGACAAATCCTCTACATTGCGGTTGACGGTGAGGCGCCGTCCGATAAGGGAGAAACCATTGAATTCCGGGATTTTGAACACAGGGCTTCCTACAAGGCGGTCCTGGTTTCCGCGACAGAAGGTTCCGGCGCTTCCCAGGCGTCTTCTTTTTACATCAGCCTGGAAAGGACGGCCGGGGACGGTTCAAAAAAGAATTACACCGTGGGGAATCCCCGGATAAAACGGTCTCTCGTCACGTCTTACCATATCAGGAGGGTCATAGCCGCCCCCGGGGACGACTCCGTTATCTTCGTGATCGAGATGCGGACACAGGGTAAGGATATCCGATACATGGTGGAAACCCTAAGGCTCTGAAATTATGGCGTTTGCCGCAACGGTAAGCGCCTGTTGTCCCCCTCCCCTCCCCCCGGCAGAACCGGGGGTTTGGTTTGCCGGTTGAACAGAGAACCGGCATTATACGGCGGAACCTCGTTCCTCCGCCGGGAACCTTCCTGTTTTTCCGGTTGTTTATAAAACCAGCGGATTACCCGCGGGTCTGAACACCTGAACGACCGCCCGTCCGTCTTCAAAGAGACGTCTGATATAAAGCCGTTCGTCCAGGGAGAATCTTTCCCACAGTCCTTCCTGCTGTACCTCAATAATCATATTGATTAACGTTTCCGTACCAAGGGCCGGTTCCCTGACCTGGGCAAAAAAGTAGGTCCCGGCAGGAAGTTCCAGCAGATCCGGCGCATTGACATTCCCGCTCCCCTCCCCTTCTTCCTTACGCCCCGCCGGGGATCCGGCCGTCACAAGGCGGCCCGGAAAGGCCGCCCTATCCGGCTCTATGCTGCGGCTTTGGGAAGGATCAAGGGCCAGGCGGAACAGGACCTCTTCCCGGTCCGTCCCGCAAGACGGAAACCGCAACGAATCGTCTTTCCTGTAAACAAGAGGCGCGGCCAGGATCAGTTTTTTTACCGTGAATTCAGCCATAAATCCTCAAATGACGGCAACCCTCCGCTTTGACCGCACGAAGTTTTCGTTCGATATTCGAAAGCGATCTGACAAGTACGATGAATAGCAAACGGCAGCGGGGGCAACCGTGATGCTATGAAGCATGACAACCGCCATAGCGGTAACGTAACCGGAAACGGGAAGAAAAGCAAGGGACCGCATTGCCTCACGTTAAATCTTACCCTGGAAGATCGAACACCTGGAAAATCAACAACCTCGCCTAAGCAACCCATTCGGGTTGCCAAGCTCCCCCGCGAACTGGTGAGCGGGTTCTTAGGTATGTTGTTCTTTAGTGGTGGTTAGACTCAGGGTTTCATACCCTAATAACGCCCTAAAGCTCCCCCGCGTAAGCGGGCTCTTGGGTATGAAACCCTTCGCTACGAATCAAGCGCTTGACACACCGGCAGCCAGGAAGTAGAATGAATATTTGTAAGAAGTCACCGTAGATTACGGTTTGACAATCCCGGTATGTTTTTGGGACGATTAACTCAGCGGGAGAGTGCTACCTTCACACGGTAGAAGTCACTGGTTCAAATCCAGTATCG
>JAIRSL010000323.1 GCA_031255475.1 Treponema sp. | reverse complement strand
CCCCCCCCCCCCCCCCCCCCCCCCCCCTAAAAGAAAGTCTATTGCTTACATAAGAAAGAAACCGTGCATTAAGCCGATTGGACATTACCCGCCTCCTTATTCGCATTGTTTCACGTTCGAAATATATCCAACGTTCATTCATAAATATCGCGCATAAAATAAAAAAAACAATAGTTTTCAAAAAAAAATTACAAAAAAAGTGGAAAAGAGGAAAAACCACGGACAAGGAACCAAAGATTCCTGGAATCAAAGGTTCCAGGAACCAAAAGTTCCTGGAACCAGCGGAAGACGCGGTAAAGCGGGCGTCTGACCCTAAAAGCCCTGGATGTTCAAAGCACCGAGATTGTAGCCGGCGTACGGGAAGAATTTTAGATTTCCAGGGAAAAACGGGAACGACGGACGCGGAACGACGGGTGTACTCCGGTGAGTTCGAGGCCGGGCGGCAGATCCGGCGGTTTTTTACGGTTCTCTCCGAAATTTTTCAAAACAACTTCAATTATCTATAACATTCCGACGGCCTGTTATATTGTTAAAATCTTGCGTTTATAGTATAAATGAAGAAGTTCTAAAATGTCGGAATTTGGAGTCGTTCCCTTATACATGATACGGATTTAAGGAGAATTCATGCCCCGCGAACTTATCGCGCCTACAAAAAGCAACCTCATCCGGGTTAAAGAGCGGCTTGCCACCGCCGGGGAGGGCTACGATCTTCTGGAACAGAAGCGGGAAATTCTGGTCATGGAGCTTATGCAAAAGGTAGAACAGGTTAAGATACTGGAACGGGACCTGGACGCCCGTGTCGCCACGGCCTATCCCGCGCTCAAGCGCATGCTCATCACGGCGGGCCGGGAGCGGGCGGACCGGCTTTCCAGGGACATCAATTATCGCTTTGATCTGGAAGAAAAGCGGGTCTTTATCGCGGGGATGAGCCTGCCCGGACTGGAAGTACACCTTCCGGAGTTGGAACTTAAATATTCACCTGCGAATTCATTTGCGGAATGTGATGAAACCGTGTTAGAATTCTTCGAGTTGTTGAAGATACTCACTGAATTGGCGGCGGTTCGGACCATCGCGTGGCGGTTGGCCAGGGAGGTCAGGAAAACCCAGCGGCGGGTTAATGCCTTGGAAAAGATGGTTATTCCTTCCGCTAAAGAGACCAAAACCTATATTGAAGCGGCGCTTGAAGAAAAAGACCGGGACGCCTTTTTCTCGAGCAAGCTGTTAAAAAAGAAGGGGACTGCGGGAAAGCCGGCGCCGAAACGATCCGGCCCGGACGCGGTTTCCGGGGACAAGGGATGAGTAAACCTGTTTTTTCACATATCGTTGTCGCAATAACCGGTTCGGACGCTTCCATCATGGCCGCAAAATACGCTATCGTCATGGCCAAGCAGTACCGGTGCCGTCTTTCGGCGGTTTACGTGGTGGATACCGCGACGATCCGGCAGCTTACCCTGAGCAAGATTTTTATTCAGGAAGAAAGCCAGGAGTACGAACGGAGCCTGGAGGCTAACGGTGACCGGTATCTTTCTTTTGTGGAAGAATTGGCCCGGGCCAAGGGAATCAGAATTGAGCGGGACATACGCCGGGGCGCGGTCTATACGGAGATTCTTCAGGCCGCGGACGAGCGGAAGGCGGATTTGATAGTCCTGGGGGGCTGGGAAAAAGACCGGAGCGCCCGGGACATCATCTCCAATTCCCACCGGGAAATAATGGTAAACGCCAAATGTTCCGTCCTCCTGGTGAAAGAACCCGCCATCGATCAAATTTACAGGCAGGCCTGATTATGAGAATAGCGATTATCAGCGCCCCCGCCCAAAGAAAGGGCATTCCCGATTGTGTAAAGGGCCTGGCCAAGGGGATGGAATCCATGGGGCATCGGGTGGACGTGATGGACGCTTGGACGGAAGACGGTTTCCGGCTGCCGGGTTACGAATACATCGTGACCGTTGCCGAACAGGTTTCCCTTTTCGGCGGCAGGATGCCCGAAGCCCTCCCGAAGATCCTCTCCGCGGGGAGCGGCCTTGTGGGGAAAAAGGGCGCGGCTTTCCTCAGAAAGACCGGCCCTTTTACGGGCAAGGCCATGGCCAACCTTATGCGGGCCATGGAACACGAAGGAATTGTGGTCAACTGGAGCGACATCATCCTGGGCGTTCCCCATGCGGAAACTCTGGGTAAGCGGATAGGCGCATAGGTTCTCTGATGGAAAATTATTATTCCCTCCTCGGCATAGAGGACAACGCAAGTTCTCATGATATTAAGCGGGCTTTCCGGGAAAAGGCCAAGCGCATCCACCCGGACATTGCCGGAAACAACGCTTCCGGGGCCATGCGGAAGCTCCTTACCGCCTACGAGGTTCTTTCCGATGATGGGCGGCGTTACGAATACGACCGGGCCTACCGCCGTTTTGTCAAGGCGGGGGGTTTCGACTACCGGACTTTTCTGCGGGAAAACCCGGACGATCCGGCAAGCCAGGCGAAGCTCGTGTTTTTCGAACTCCTGCACCTTGAGGAAGAAAAAGCCCTGGCAATATGGCGCGCCCGGGGAGGGCTGGATTTCCCCATGCAGGAGTACCTGGAGCGGGAAGACTGGATGGATTGTACCTACATCCTGGCCGAGGAGCTTGAAAAGCGGGAATGTTACTACGAGGCGTTCACGCTCTTCGCCGGCCTGATCCGGGAAGAACGGCGGCAGCCTTACTTCCGGCATTTCAGCCTGGAACTGGAAAATTCCCTGAAAGAACTGGTCCGCCTCAGGCTCAAAGCCGCAGTGGACAGCGAAACCTATCTGGAGTGTTTGGAAACCCTGCTGGAACTGGGTTTCCCTTCCAAAGACGAGGCCCGGTGGATGCGTTCCATGGCGGAAACACTGATGTGTATGGGCCGGCGGAAGGGCGCGGAAGCCGTCTTCCGGGAAGCCCTGAAACGGGATCCGGCCCTGCCCAATGTGGTGCGGCTCAGGCGGAAACTGAACGTATAAAGACCGGAGATTTTCCCAAAACTTCAGTTGCGGGACAGGCTCAGAGGAGAGGATATGCTTCGTTTGAAGAATGAAAAGCAAATTAACGGCATCCGGGAATCCTGTAAGGCGTTGAGCGCCATGCTCCGGGAAATCATTCCTTTGGTAAAATCCGGCGTGGAAACCATAGAACTGGATAGGTGGGCTCAGAACTGGATAAAAAAGGCCGGGGGTAAACCGGCTTTTTTGGGATACGGCCCCAAAAACAACCCCTTTCCGGGGGCCCTCTGTATTTCCATCAACAACGAAGTCATCCACGGCATCCCTTCCCGGCGGAAGATCGCCGAAGGGGATCTGGTCTCCGTAGACAGCGGCATAGACCTGGGGGGCTTTATCAGCGACCAGGCGGTGACCGTGGAAATCGGGAAGACCGGCGAGGCGGCCCACAGGCTCAACCAGGTGACCAGGGAGTGCCTTTACAAGGGCATAGCGGCGGCCAGGGCGGGGGACCGGCTTCTGCAAATAGCCCGCGCCGTTGAATCCCACGCGAAATCCTTTGGTTACGGGGTGGTCCACCAGTTTTGCGGCCACGGGGTAGGCTTTTCGATTCACGAGGACCCGGCGGTGCCCAACACCCCCCACGGCCCCAACCCCCGTATGACCGGCGGCCTGGTCATCGCCATAGAGCCCATGATCACCATGGGCGACGGGGATGTGGAGGTCCTGGAAGACGATTGGACCGTGGTGACCGCCGACGGCAGGCTTTCGGCCCATTGGGAACATACGGTGGCGATTTTTCAGGATCACACGGAAATACTGACCGACAGGCTGGATTAATGGCGGAATATGTGCCGGGGGATAAAAAATTCGGCGGACTGTAACTTATCGCGGAAAATTTTATTATTATTTATAAAAAGGATCGGAATGCTGCGGTTTCTTAAAAGCCTTTATGAAGTATCCATCATGACAGGAGAGTAAATTTATGAATTTTATCGAACGTTTTTTATCGCGTTTCTCATCGCGCCCTTCATCGGAAGAAAAACCGGTTTTGGAAAACAAACCGGCTTCGAAAAAATTGTTGTTTTCAAAAAACTTTTTTATCTTTAATTTAGTGCTTATGGGGACGATCTTCGGGTTTTCTTTGGCCTTTCTTTCGTTCTCCTGCTCGACCCCGCAGGCAAAAGCCGCCAAAGCGGAAGAAAATCCCGTAGTCATACCCCAGGACGCCCTGGCTGTGGCGGAGAGCCTTCAAACGGCCTTCCGGGCTGTGGCGGACAAGGCGCTCCCCACGGTGGTTGAACTTAAAACTGTATCCATACGGCGGCAGCAGGTTCCCAATTTCAACGGCATTCCCTGGGAATTTTTCTTTGGCCCCCGCGAGGGAGGGCCGGACGGCAGGGGCCAGGAGCGGGAATACCGTTCCCAGGGTCTGGGTTCCGGAATCCTCGTCCGCCAGAACAACAATGTCTATTACGTGCTGACCAACCACCATGTGGTAAAGGACGTAAACGAAATCATGGTGGTTACCAACGACGGTAAGGAATACGCGGCGGAGCTTGTGGGCCAGGATGAACGCAAAGATCTTGCCATGGTATCCTTCAAAACAAGCGATTTTTATCCCCTGGCGGTCCTGGGCGATTCGGATGCCGTCAGGGTGGGAGACTGGGCCATTGCGGTGGGAAACCCCCTGGCCCTTATGTCTACGGTGACCATGGGTATCGTGAGCGCCGTGGGCCGGACCGGCGGACCGGCGGGTAATATCAACGATTTTATCCAGACCGATACTTCCATCAACCAGGGGAATTCCGGGGGCGCGCTGGTGAACATACGCGGCGAGGTCGTGGGAGTCAATACCTGGATTGCCAGCAACAATCCGGGCGGCGGCTCCGTGGGTTTGGGTTTCGCCATTCCCATCAACAACGCGAAGCGTTCCATTGACGAGTTTATCAGTTCGGGGGCTATCAGTTACGGCTGGCTCGGGGTGTCCCTTACGGACCCGGACCGGGACAGCATCCAGGCCCTGGGTCTTGCGGAAAAACGGGGCGCCCTGGCCAGCCAGGTGTTTCTCGATTCGCCGGCCTACAAGGGTGGGATACAGCCCGGGGACTTCATCACCCATCTTAACGGCCGGGAGATGCGGGAAAGCAACGCCCTGACCCGGGCGGTAGGAGACCTCAAGCCCGGCGAACAGGCGATCTTTACGGTCGTCCGGGATGGAGCGGTTCGGGAGATTACCGTCCGTATCGAAGCCCGGAGCGAACAGGTTGTGGCCGAAAACAAGAAGCTCTGGCCAGGCGTATATGTGATTCCCATCACCGATTCCATACGGAACAGCCTCAAGCTGGATGTGAACGCCCAAGGGGTTATCGCCGCCCAGATTATCAAGGAGAGCCCCGCGTCTATCATCGGCCTCCAGCAGGAAGACCTGCTTACCGCCATCAATGGCGAACCGGTTCGGGATTTGGCGGGTTTCTACCGCATCCTCCGGCAAAAAGCGGAAAAAGAACTCTGGTTCGAAGTGATCCGGGGCAGCGCAACGCTGGAGACCTTGAAGTACAAGCGTTAAGGCAAGGAGTACGGAGTGGGGTATACGGATGATGAGGCCGGAGGGAAGACCGCAACCGCGGGTCAAATGCTTGCGGAGAAGCTCTGTGTCAATAAAAAAAATTGCTGGGACGGGGTAAGCTCCGAAGACGTTGAAAAGATACGCTGTTTCGCGGCGGATTACACCGCGTTTCTCGACCGGGGCAAGACGGAGCGGGAGTTTACCGCCGCGGCTGTGGAAGTCCTGACCGAAGCGGGTTTTCGGGACATTGAAGAGGTTCTTTCTGAAAGCGGGCCCCTGGTTCCCGGCACGAAGGTGTATCAGAACAACCGGGGGAAGTCCCTGGTGTTCGCCGTCATAGGGCGGCAGTCCCCGGAAGAAGGGGTGAATATCGTGGGCGCCCATGTGGATTCCCCCCGTATAGACCTCAAGACCAATCCCCTCTACGAAGAGGCGGAATTCGCCCTCCTGGATACTCAGTATTACGGGGGCATCAAGAACTACCAGTGGACGGCCATACCCCTGGCTTTGCACGGCGTGGCGATCCGGGAGGACGGGACCAGGGTTGAGATCAGGATAGGAGAGGATGAAGGGGATCCGGTTTTCACGATTACCGACCTGCTGCCCCACCTGTCCCGGGAGCAGATGCAGAAGAAGGTGTCCGAGGCGGTACCAGGGGAAGACCTTAACGTCCTCGCCGGATCCCGGCCTTTCCGGGACGATAAGGCCAAAGATAAGGTCAAACTCAACATCCTTAACCTGCTCCATGAACAATACGGCATTGTGGAGCAGGATTTTGCCGGAGCGGAACTGGAACTGGTACCCGCCTTTAAGGCCAGGGACCTGGGGTTTGACCGGAGCATGATAGGCGCCTACGGCCATGACGACAAGTCCTGCGCGTATGCCGCCCTGCGGGCGATCCTGGACCTGGCCGGTTCCGAAACGCCTCCGCCTAAAACCGTTGTCTGCCTTTTTACCGACAAGGAGGAAACCGGTTCCGCCGGAAACACCGGGGCCCAATCCCGGCTCTTTGAAAATTTTATCGCCTATCTGCTTTCAAAAGGAAACACGACGTATTCGGAGCTGTTGCTGCGCCGGGCCCTGAGCCGTTCCGCCATGTTTTCGGCGGATGTCAACCCGGCCTTTGATCCCAACTTCGATTCGGTCTACGACCGTAAGACCGCCTCGTACTTCGGCAAGGGCATAGTTTTGTCCAAGTACACCGGGAGCGGCGGAAAGGTTGGGGGCAGCGATGCCAACGCCGAATTCTGCGGAAAGGTGCAGGCCGTCCTCAACCGGAATAAGATACAGTGGCAGTACGGCGATCTGGGTAAGGTGGATAAGGGCGGCGGGGGGACCATCGCCAAGTACGTGGCTAACCTGGGAGTTGAAGTGCTGGACTGCGGAATTCCCGTCCTTTCCATGCACTCCCCCTTCGAGGTCATCAGCAAGATAGACCTCTACACTACGTACCGGGGATACGCCGCCTTTCTCAGGGACATGTACTAACGTTCCGTGCTGAACATACGAAATGCCTCAATTTGAAAAAGGTAACATCACGCTGCCGGTTCTCCTTCCGAAGAAGGGAGGACCGGGCTCGTAAAAAGGCCGCGCGCCGCCTCGTTACACCGACAGAGCCGCCACCGCCGCACCAAACAGCGAAGCCTGCTCCACCGGGGAGATTACGTAGGACCGGGGCGAATCTTTATACAGCATGGTATGAAGATACGCCTCCAGAGCCTCCCGCATCCCCTTGTACATTATATAGGTAGTCCCCTCTACGGCGATGCGGACGGGAACAAAGGGGTCGTAACCCTCCCCCACCCTCCGCACCATGGCGGCAACCACCGCGGCGGCCATCAGCGCCCCCCGTTCCGTCACGATGGAGGCCAGATATGCCAGGGACCGTAGGCCGTCAATTTCGTCGGGCCCAAAGAGTCCGCCGATAAGCCCCGTTCCGGCCAGGGGAGCGTGCATAAACTCGTTGAGGTCTTTGGTCTGTAAAGACGGCCATTCAAGGATCGTACCGGACTTTTTAAACGCG
>JAIRSL010000315.1 GCA_031255475.1 Treponema sp. | reverse complement strand
GTGGGAAATAAATACTACCGAAGTACCCTGGCTCCGAAGCTTACGAATAATCCCCATAAGAATCAGCACCTCCGGCTCCATGAGCGAAGAGGTTGGCTCGTCCATAATGATTACTTTGGCGTTGACCGAAAGGGCCTTGGCTACTTCCACCATCTGCCGTTGGGCGATGGAAAGATCCCGTACCGGGGTTTCCATGTCTACGTGGAGCCCTACTTCGGCGGTGTATTTTTCCGCTTCCCACAACGTTAGATTTTTGTCAAGGAAGACACCTTTCCGTTTTTCCCGGCCCACAAAGATATTTTCCGCCACGCTCAGATTGGGCATTAGATTAAGTTCCTGGTAGATAATGCTTATCCCCAGATTAGTGGCCTTTTCGGGAGTGTCAATGACTACCGGTTTTCCTTCGATAAGGATTTCCCCGGCGTCTTTCTGATAGACGCCGCTTAAAATCTTCATAAGGGTGGATTTTCCCGCGCCGTTCTCGCCAATCAGGGCGTGGACTTCGCCCGCTTCAATAGAAAGGTTTACCTTACTAAGAGCCTGGACGCCGGGAAAAGATTTATCGATGTTCCGCATAACCAACACTTCATTTCCCATGGACGGACCCTCTCCTCGTTTCATTCATAATACTATACACCATATATTCAGATTGGTCAGACAAGGAATCGGCAAATACATTATCTGATAATGGCATAAGCCCTGACCGGCGATCCGTCCAGTTTATCCAGTAGAAGGGGGACGGCGTGAAGTTCCACATATTTGGATGTGATCCGATCCGTATTTACCAGGCCTTCGATAATAAGGATTTCGTTTTCCAGAAGCTTTTTATGGATATCCAAATGCCGGACGGGATTTACCGACGGGGATTCAAGCCCCACAAGGCGGATATTGTTATCCTTGAGCCAGTCTACCGTGCCTTCATCCAGACCGGGAAATCCGTCGTAGTAGGCTTTTTTTCCGGCATTTTTTGCCCAGCCGGTTCTGACAATCACCGCGTCACAGCCCTTGACGGCTTTGTCGTATTTTTTGCAGACCTCCGAGGTCAGAATACTGCCTTTTTTGGCGGAGAAATCCAACACCAGGGTTTTCCAGCCTATGTACCTGTCGGCGGATAAATCGGTAAGGGATTTTTTCTTTTTGAGCCGGTGAACGGGAGCATCTACATGGGTTCCCGTATGGGTACAGAACGTAACGATACTGACAAAGTAACCATTGTCGTAACGGTGAGCTGTTTTGATTTTGGGACAGGGGTCTCCGGGGAATACCAACATACCATCTTTAAGCGTCTGGGTCAAATCAATAATACCTTTCATCGTTCTCCTCCTAAAGTACTTCCCTTTTTCAAAATGTCCTGTCCCGGACACATTCTACGGATGAATAATAACCTTGCAGGCTCCATCCCTGCGTTCTTCCATGATACGGAAAGCGTTCATAAAATCATCTTTGCTTTTAATGGTTAAATCGTGGGTAATGATGTTTTTCGCATTGATTTTTCCCCGTTCCATGCACTGAATCGTAAAATCCCAGACCCCGGGGCTGCCCAGACTGCCGATAATTTCAATGTCGTTGGTAATGATAAAATCCCAGTTGCAGGGGGCGGTTTTGCCGCCAAAAAAACCGCAGCAGGAAATTCTTCCGTTGCCCATAATGACGCCTTCGATGTCGGTAAAGGAACTGGCTACTCCGGCGGCCTCAATAACCGCGCTGACGCCCTCGCCGTCTGTCAGGGCCATGACCCGATTTTTAAGATTTTCCTTTTTCACATTGATGATCCCGTCGGTATAGCCCTTTGCCCGGTCAAGCCGGTCGTCCCTGGTTCCTGAAAGCAGGGTACGTTTTGCGGCAAAGACGTTTTTACAGATCTGCGCCGCCAAAAGGCCGATGGGCCCGGACCCGATAATCAGCGCGTTGTCTTCCGGGCTTACGCGGGCCCGCTTAACCGCTTCCATGGCCACGCAGGCGGGTTCTACGGCGGCCCCTTCCTCAAAGGAAATTTTAGAAAATTTGTGGAGTGATGATACGGGGAACGTGATATATTCAGCATAGCCGCCGGAACGGTTCATAACGCCGGTTTCGGTACGGTTGGTACAGAGGTTTTGTTTGCCGGAAACGCACATTTTACAAAAGCCGCAGGCTACTGTACATTCGCCTGTCACATGATCGCCCACGGCAAATTCCTTAACCCCCTCGCCCAGTTCAATGATTTCCCCCGACCATTCGTGACCGGGGATAAGGGGCAACTTTGCCATGCCTGTCTTAAAGTAAAACAGTTCCGCCGAGAGAATATCGACGTCGGTTCCGCAAAGACCCGCCGCTTTGACTTTAATAAGAACCTCGCCGGGACTGGGCTGTTTTACTTCTACGTCCTCGTAGTGAATGTCCATCGAATCGTGGACAACAACAGCCTTCATTTTCACAAAAAGTCTCCTGAAAAGTTAACGTTCACTTAAATAAACATCGTTTGAATTTTATATCACAGTTCCGGCGGGAACGCAAGCTTTTTTTTGAATGTTTTTTGCGAAAACGACTCCATTTTCCGGCAACGGCTTTCAACAACCGGTATATAATGCTACTGTAACATTATGCGGACAACCATTAAGGATATTGCCAGCCATCTGGGAATCAGCGCCAATACGGTTTCCAAAGCCCTGACCGGAAAATCACAGATAAGTGAAAAAACCAGGGATATTATCATAAAAACCGCCGCAAAGATGAACTACATCCCCAATGAAACAGCCCGGGCTTTAGTCCGGCGGGAATTGCGGATTGCTGCGGTGTTCCCCATAGGCCCCAAAGAATTTTATCAATATGTATTGGGGGGTATCCGAAAAGCGGCTCTGGAACTCAAAGACAGTAAATGTCATATCCTGGAATATCCTTTTCCTTCTCTGGAAACGCCGGAGGAATTACGGAAGATACTTAAGTCCCTGAAAAAAGAACGAATCAACGCCCTGGTATTAACCTGCAGCCATCAATTCAATGTGTACAAGGAAGATCTGGAACGGATAGGTAAAGCGGGCATCCCCATTATATATAACACCATTTTTGGTGACGAGAACATTCCCGGCTTTGTAGGCGGGGTGCGGATGAATACCTATGTAGCGGGCCGAATGGCGGCCGAATTTCTGGGTATGGTAATTCCCGCCAGGTCGAAAAGCAGAAAGATCGCTCTCTTTGTGGGAGATAAAAAGATGCTGGTTCACCGGGAATGTATAGAAGGATTTTCCGGCGACGCCGAAAAGTATGACCTGGAAGTATTGAAGATTTATGAAACCTATGAGAATCATGCCGTAGCCTACAGACAAACCGGCAATTTGATGCGCCGCTATCCCGACTTGGGCGGTATTTATGTTACTTCCTACAACGCCCTGGGGGTCTGCGACTGGTTTGACAGTCATCCCCGGGTAAAGAGGAGGCCGATTATCGGTCAAGACCTCTACCCCAAGCTCAATGAAAAACTTCGCTCCCACAGCCTTACCGCCACGTTGTTCCAGAACCAGGCGGAATTCGGCAGGGAAAGTATACTATTTGCTTTTGAATTTTTAACGGGAATCCGGAAACGGGAGGACTGTAGTAAAAAATTTATACCGCAGTTGGTACTGGGATGTATGGTGGATAATTTTCCGTACTATGACCGGTAACCGGCCTACATCTTATGACAGCACAACTCTTCCACGTCGTGGGCCGCTTCCGTGATCATTTCGCTGACCGTTCCGGCTGTATGCGACGGTTTGGTGGCCCGAATAAGCAAAACCGTAGGTTTTACAGGGCCGACAACCTGTGGGTGGAGGCAGACGTGGGAGGGAGCGTAGCGGCTGACCTAGTCGACCGGAACCCTGGAGCCGCCGAATGGCGGTGGAACGTATACAGTCCTGTTATGCAACGTACCACCCGTACTCCATTATTTTAACGTGAGTTCGATGGGAAAAAAGAAACCCCTGCCCGGATGTGGTATAATGGGATAAATAACCAACTCATTATACAGGGAAAGGGAGGGTTTCTTATGAACGACGATAGTATAACGTGAGATTTTTTGTGATGTCGATGACTTCTGTACCAGGTTTGAGCGTTACTGTAAAAGCCGTTTGTTGTCGGCAGATACCGGCGGGGCGTGGTTTCCCCGGAGCCGTCTGACCCTCAACGAGGTTATGACCATCGTGATACTGTTTCACCTCAGCGGATACCGGTGTTTCAACCGGGAATACGTATGCGAACGGCTTTCAGGACATTTCTCCCGGCTGGTCAGATGCAACCGGTTTGTGGAACTGATGGGTTACAGCGCCCTGCCTCTGGTGGTGTATACCCGCATGTTCCGGCAGGGGAAACTAACGGGAATGGGTTTTATAGCCTCAACGCCGATAAAAGTATGCTATAACCGGCGTATTTCC
>JAIRSL010000078.1 GCA_031255475.1 Treponema sp. | reverse complement strand
AAGACCAGTTCCCCGTCTTTTTGGGAAATCTCCTTAAAGCAGACAAAGAGGTAGTGCTCGAATTCTTCCACTTTAGGCCGCTGTTCCTCGTTCAGAATATCTTCCACCGTCAGGGGATGGATGCGGTACGCATCGGCCAGACGGGAGACGGCCTCGCCGTTATCCATCCCGTCCACATGTATCCAGGTTATCCCTGCCGGATTCCTGTAGTTCAGAAGCTCGTCCACCGTAGCGGCGGTCCTAATCCAAGACCCCGCGGGATCATAGCCAATAATAGAAAGTGCCATGAATTTATCCTAGCATAAATTAAACGCCTCATACCATACGGCAGCGGGCGTATTCAGGATAAACGTATAGGAATTTTTAACCACGGACCAACATTGACCATCACGGACAAATGCGGCATGGTTTCCGGAACCAACGGTTTCAGGAACTTTTAGTTCCAGGAACCTTCGGTTCCATGTCCGTGGTTTTTCCTCTTTTCCATTTTCTATGCGTTTATCCTGGGACTGTTAAAAAAATATTGACAATAATTAGCAAATACGACAGAATATAAAAATGTCAGATAGAAAGCATTATGTAGACAATATCCGATGGCTGACGGTTCTGTTATTATTTCCGTTTCACGCATTAATTATTTATAACAATTTTGGCGAGAATAATTATATCAAAGGAAACGGCAATGCCATATTGTCGAATATAACGACATCAATCTGGCCGTGGTTTATGCCCGTTCTTTTTGTTCTGGCCGGAATAAGCGCGGTTTATGCCATTAAAAAGCGTACAATAAAGGGTTACATAATTGAACGTGTAAAAAAATTACTTGTTCCCTTGATTTTCGGTATTTTAATAATATGCCCGATTCTGACATACTTTGCGGAACTATATCACAATGGATATACAGGGTCATATATCCGGCAGTACATATTGTTTTTCACAAAAGAGACCGATTTAACCGGATATACCGGAGGTTTTACGCCCGGACATTTATGGTTTCTTCTGTATTTGTTCATTATTTCATTAATCTCATTGCCAATTATATATTTTGTTTCCTCAAAAATAAATAACATTATAGAAAGAATGAATATATTTATACTTGTGTCATTATTTATAATTCCCCTTTTAGGACAATTCATCGGCAATATCAGCGGAAAAAGCATAGGCGAGTATTTTTGTTATTATCTGATAGGATATTTTGTTTTATCCAATGAAAAAATTGTTGACAAATGCGTCAAATATTGCCGGCCTTTAGGCATTTTATCAGCAGTCTGTCTTTTAGTCTATTTAATCTTAATTAATTTTTTCAGCATCAATGCTATACTATCAGCGGCGTTATCAATTTTAAACAGATTTTATGGATTTTGCACAATACTTTTCATATTAGGAATTGGGAAGCTGAAATTGAACATTTCTAACAAGGCAACAATATATTTATCGGGAATTTCATTTGGAATATATTTGTTTCATCTGCCCTGGATAATAATAATCGCGTACTATGCGATAAAATACATTCAAAATATATATATGCAGGCAATACTTATAACACTATTAAGTATACCGCTGACAGTTGTTAGTATTGAAATATCAAGAAGAATTATTGTAACCCGATTTATGTTCGGACTAAAAAAATAATTATAAAAATATATTTACGTAAAAGTTTTTACTGCGCATAGCAAAGGGTTTCATAGCCAGAGCCCGCTCACCAGTTCGCGGGGGAGCTTCGGGGCGCGGTTGTCGATTATGTCCTTTTTTCGTCGAGGCGCTCCTCGCTGAGGCCGTAGCCTTCGTTGTTCTGTCCCCGGGAATCCCCCAAAGGTTCTACGTGGACCATGATGTCGTAGACCCCTTCCACGCGGCTTTTGATGGCCGCTTCGACCTGGCTGGCAATGATGTGGGCTTCCCATACGGTAATGTCCGGCGCGACCTCAATGTCAATGTCTATGTCCCAAAGCCCGGCTATGCGCCGCATCCGGGTTCGGTGCGGATTTCCCGCGCCCGGCACTGAGTGTACCGCTTCAAATACCGCCCGGTAGGAATCCTGTCCGGTACTTCCGTCCATAAGTTCCATGTTCACTTCGGTGAATATTCCGATGGCGGATTTAATCACCCAAAGGCCCACGAGGATGGCCGTTACCGAATCCACCGCGCCCGCGCCGGTCAGCATGGAGAGGCCCAGGCCCACGAGCACTCCCGCGGAAATAACCACGTCGGCGGCCATGTTTTTGGCGTTTGCTTTAAGCATGGCGGAATTCGCCTTTTTCCCTAAAAAATACTGACTGAGGGCGAGAAGGATCTTACCGGCTATGGAAAAGAGAGTCGCAAAAAGCGCCGGTGTTTCCGGTACGCCGCGCCGTATACCCTGTAGAAGGTTCCGCCCGGAATCGAGGATGAGTTGAGCGCCGGCAAAGAAAAGGATGCACGAAAGGAGGACCGTTGCCACGGTTTCCGCCCGGCCGTGTCCCCAGGGATGTTCCCGGTCCGCCGGCCGGGAGATCACCCGGGCAACCACGAGGGACATCACCGCGATGAGAACATCCACCGACGAATCGATCCCGTCTCCCACCACGGCAAGGCTCCCTGCCTCGAACCCTGCCAATATCTTGACGACCGCCAGGACCGTGTTGCCGAGCAACGCGGTTACGGAAGCAATCCTGATGATCCGCGCCTTGCCGCCGGCCGCATCAGCCGGGGTTTCTTTCAATCCGTCCGTCATGCATCAGAAGGGACCGAAGCCGGTCTTAACGGCAAAGGCGAGAAACGCCGAAGTGATGAGAAGGATCGCTATCTGGAGCTTCCAGGTCCACCGCATCCATTTGGTGTAGCTTACAACGGTGAAGGAAAGGGCGATGAGGAGCAGGGCGTTGGTGGGAAAGATCATGTTGGAAAAGCCGTCCCCAAAGTCGAAGGCCAAAACCGCGGTCTGCCGGGTGATCCCCACCAGATCCGCCAGGGGGGTAAGGATGGGCATCATGAGGAAAGCCTTGGCGCTGGCGGAGCCGATGAAGAAGTTCATCCCCAATGTCGTAGCGTACACCAGGAACGCCGCGGCCAGCGGCGGGGATTGACGTATCAGTTCCGCCGCTCCGTAAAGGATCGTATCCATGATCTCTCCCGTGGTGATGATGTGCTTGACGCTGTAGGCCAACAGCACGAGGAACACGCCGGGAAGCATGTTCAGCATTCCCTGGCTGAAACTCCGCAGCAGGTCCCGGCCGCCGAGCCCCGCGAAACGGCCGCCGCCCAGCCCCCCGCTGAGGAAGAGGAGGGTCATGAGAGGAAAGGCGAGGCTGGAAAACCCCGGAAGCCGGGCGGTGGATATGACCAGAATCATCGCCAGGATAATGCAGGAAACGAACCAGATCAGAGCCTTCCAGAGGCTGCCCGTTATGCGCCCGCCGTCCGCCCCGCTGTCCGCCGCCAGGATCTTCCGCCTGAGTTCTTCATCTTCGTGATAACAGAGGGACCGTTTGGGATCGGCTTCGACTTTTTTTGCGTGGCGCACCACGAAGAAAGAGACGAGGCAAAAGACGGTGAGGAAGAAGACGATCCGCAGGAGCGCCCCGGAGAAGATGGGCAGGTCGGCAATACGCTGGGCAACGGCAATGGTAAAGGGATTGGTCACCGCCGAAGCGAAACCAAAGGCCATGGGAAGGAGGCTCATCCCAAGACCGGTAAGGGAATCCCAGCCCAGGGAAATGGCGATGGGGATGATGAAGATGATCATGGGGACCAGGCCCTCGTAGATCCCCACAAAGCTGGTGAGGATCATAAAAAAGAGGATCATGATCACGATAAGCCGGTACTTCTGCTTGGCAAACCGGACCACAAGAAAGCCGATAAGGGCCTCCATGACCCCCGAATATTCCAGTACGGAAATGGAACCCCCGACGGCAATAAGGAAGACAATGAGGACGATGAGGGTAAGGCTGTCCGGGCTGAAAAGTATCTCCACCGGGGCGGTGAACCAGCGCCAGACCGGGTAATCGGGCCGGGGCAGTTCCCGGTAGCTCCCGTTGATCACCAGGGTACGGCCTTCGGAACTTATCCGGTCGTAGGTTCCCGCGGGAAGGACCTTGGTCAATATTCCGGAACATATCATCAGAATAAGGATGATACAGGCGGAAAGAAGAAACGCCTTCTTCCCTATCTTGATTGAGCTTTCATTTTTCCCGGCGGGGGCATTCGTCTTGTCTTTTGTCGTTTCGCTTTGCATGATCCTTCCCTGTTTTATTTGATATTGCCGCTAAAGGCGGGTGAAAAGGGCCTCGTAGAACCGGATTCCCCGGTTAAAGTTTTCCACGGATATCCGTTCGTCATGCCCGTGAATACGGGCCAGTTCTTCCGGGTTGAGTTTATGCGGACTGAACCGGAATATGCTCTTTCCGGCGAGTTCCTGATAGTGCCGGGAATCGGTGGTCGCCACCATGAGGAAGGGAAGAGCGGGGGTTCCGGGATATGCCGTCTCCAGGGCTTCCACCATCTCCTGCCAGCCGGGGCCCCCGTGTCCGGTATGCCCCGGATTCGCCGGTACGGGACCGGTCGCAAGGCCGTGGACGGTAACGGCCACCTGTTCGTCATTGATCGCCTTCTTGATAAAGGCAATGGCGCTCTCTATGGTCCAGGGGTGGAGGAGCCGGAGGTTGAGCACCGCCCGTACCTCGGAGGGCATCACGTTGTCCGCCGCGCTCCCCTCAAGCTGGGTCATGGCAACGGTGGTCCGCAGCATAGAGGCTATGTCGGGGCTGCCCGCAACCGCCGCAAAGAAAAGGGGCCCTAAAAGGCGGGCGCGGGCCATGAAAGCGCTCATGGGCTGCGGGGCCAGGGGCGCAAGGTCCCTGAAGAAGCCTTCCACCGTGGGAGTCAGGCGGAAGGGGAAGGGCCGTTTCACTATCCGCTCCAGGGCCCGGCCCAGGACAGCCGCCGCCTGAATCCGGGGAGGCCGGGAAGCGTGTCCCGGTTTCTGCAGCACGGTCAGGTCAAGGCTCATGTAACCCTTCTCCTCAATGCTGAAAAGCCCCAGCGGGCTTGTTATGCCCCGGATCATGCCGTCCGCTATGGGGGTTCCTTCATCGAGTATCCAGGAGAAGGAAATTCCCTCTTCGGCGAACCACGCCGCGGTCCGCTTTGCCCCAAAAACACCGGCCCGCTCCTCGTCCCCCCCAAAGGCGAACCACAGATCCCGCCGGGGTTTAAACCCCTCCGCGCAGAGACGCTCGGCGCCCTCCATAATGCCGGTAAGAATGCCCTTCATATCGAGGGTTCCCCGGCCGTACACATAGCCGTCCCGGAGTTCCGCGCCAAAAGGATCGGCCGTCCATTTTTCCCTTTCTACAGGCACCACGTCGTAATGGGCCAGGATCAGGACGGGCTTTGCCGCATCCGGCTCCACGCCCGGCCAGCGGTAGATCAGGGAATAGGGACTCAACACCCGGCGTTCCGCTGTTTTATGAAAAACAGGGTAGGATTCGGCGAGAAATTCCTGAAAACGGGTTAACGGCGCCTCCGCACGGGAATCTCCGGGCTCGGCGGCTTCCGGCCAGCCGGTTTCTATCCGAACTGCCGCGCGAAAACGGTCTAAAGGTTCCATAAGATTGAGTATAGTATGTATTTTGCTTTTTGGATACAATAAATTCGATATACAGGTTTTCCGATGAAAGTTAAACCAATCCTTGCCGGCGCCCTGATCCTTTCCTTTGCCTGCGGAAGCCTTTTTTTCCTTTTTGGCTCGGATAGGGATGGGGAGCGTATAGTCTATGTAACCAATTCGGGGAAAATGTACCACCGGGAAGACTGTACTTCCCTCAGGCGGTCCCGGATCGCCGTCACGCTGACCGATGCTGTCCGTTCGGGATACGAACCCTGTTCAATCTGCAAACCCCCTGTCCCCGATGCAGGCTTCCCGGAGAACGCCGGGCCGTCCCTGTACCGGGTAAACCGCGCGCCCGATCCCGTGAGCGGCGGCGAAGGTTTGGGGACATACGCCGCCGCGGATCCCGGCCTGATGGTACAGGCGGAAGTAGTGGGCCATGTGGACGGAGACACGATACGGGTACGCATCGCCGATCCCCCGCCGGAACTTAAGGTTTTGGAGACCGTCCGTCTTATCGGGGTGGATACCCCGGAAACCGTGCATCCCAGCCGGCCGGTGGAGCGCTTCGGCAAGGAAGCCAGTGGCTTCACGAAAGACCGGCTGCTGAACACCCGGATCCTCCTTGCCTT
>JAIRSL010000251.1 GCA_031255475.1 Treponema sp. | reverse complement strand
CCGGATGAAACCACTCGAATCCGTCAACGGCGAAGCGGTCAAAACATTTGCCAGGGAACAGGTAAAACCGGGCTCCGGGATAAGAACGGATGGGCTGAACATCTATAATTAAAAACGGTAAACCCCCGGCTTTGCCGGGGGACTTAAAAGGTTTGACCTTTAAGGGAGTATAATTGACAATTTCAAGGGAATGAAAGAACCTCCTGTTCAAGTAAACCGCTCAAAGTTCAAAGACAGGAGGCATCACATGAGTGATTTAAAGAACTTAACGCATAGTGCGTGGGAATGCAAGTACTATCAAAATACTCGGTAGCCCAGGTAGCGGGGTATATCAAAGGGAAGAGTGCGACAGCGACAGCCCGGAGATTTGTAGGAAAGCAAAAGAACTTCACCGGACAGAATTTCTGGGTAAGAGGGTATTATGTATCGACGGTAGGCCTGGACGAAACGGCCATAAGGAAGTATTCCTGGGACAGAAAGATGAAGACAAGTAACAAAAACGACCGCCTTTAGGCGGTTCCAAAACAAACCGCTTTGAGCGGTTCACAAAACAAGCCTCCGGCTTTACCGGGGGTATCTGACTGCTCCATGTTATAGGGGGAAGCGTTATGGAATCGCCCCATGTAACCGTTTGTGAGGCAGGCGAACTGCCCCCATTGCCGTTAAAGGTCACGGTGTATGTAGACGGCGTTGACTGGCTCCATTGGGCATAAAGCGTTATGCTCGCGGAGGGCGTGTAAGAATCTCCGGCGTTCCCGCTTTGGTCCCGCCGTCTGTGTACCAGCCGTTGAAGGTGTAATTGCTCCATGTTATAGGGGGAAGCGTTATAGAATCGCCCCATGTAACCGTTTGCGTGGAAGGCGAACTGCCCCCATTGCCGTTAAAGGTCACGGTGTATGAAAGCAGCCTCCATTGGGCAACAAATGTTACATCACTTGTTACTTCATATTCTTCTCCTATATGGTAAACGATTCCACCGGTTCTCCATCCATAAAATTCGTAACCTTCCGCATATAAAGAATATGCATCAGGTAACTCGATAACCATGCCTTCCTCTACCGTAAAGCCGGACGGAGGAGTTCCGCTTCCATAACCCGGATCAAACGATACGGTACAGGTTTTCCTAGCGTCTTCATGTGTTTTACATCCAATGACGACAAGCATTCCCAAAACCAATATTCTCGCCATTAATTTCAAATTTCTCATTTTTGACTCTTATTTTCTCCAAATGTATGAATTTTCATACATTATTGATTATGATAATATCCATCTTAAAGATGTATATTATCATACTTATAGATGTTTTCAATTTTGTCAAGCTATTAGCATAATAATATACATCAACAAGGCGGATACATGAACGAAAGAGAGTTACTCGGTATTTTTAGCACGAATATCAAGCGACTACGAGCTCGAATGAAATGGTCACAGGCAGAATTGGCTGAAAAAATCGATATTTCTATAAATTTTTTGAGCGACATTGAAACCGGTAAAAAATGGGCTTCTCCGATAACTATGGTAAAATTTGCAAACGTTTTTAGTATTGAGGTCTATGAACTCTTGAAACCGCTGAATGTATTACCTGATAATTACAGTAATATAATTGATAAATATACAGAAGATATATATGAAGCTATTGAGGAAGTACGCAAGATTTATTTGTTAAAAATGAAAACCTGAACGGTTTTGTTCCTATGGGACATCTGAAAACCCCTGTCGGGTTCCTATAGCCGGAATACAGACAAAACTGCGTCCCCTGGTACCATGAATTTAATACGGGCATCTTTAGCCGTAAACTTCCGCTTCACCACATTATCCGGCTCCCGTCTTTGGGTCCTTCATTCTATGTGGTACGACCGTACCGGGTTAGAGCGAAATAATACCCAGGGATACCAGCCCGTTGTAGATCAACTGTACCGAAAAACCCGCCAGGATGAGTCCCATGATCTTCTCCATGACAAAGATGCCCATGGTGCCTAAGGCGCGAAGGATCAGGGCGCTTAAGCGGAGGACGAGGTACATACACGCCAGTCCGATGAGCAGGGCTAGGAACAATTGCACTACCGAAGACAGCCAGTTATTGCCGCCGGACACATAGGTCATGATCACCGTCAGGAGTCCGGGGCCGGCTATCATGGGTATGGCAAGGGGAAAAAGGGCGACGAACGCGCCGGAGGATTCCTTTTCTCCCGGAGGCGGCGCCCGGTTGGTCTTCGGCTTGCTGTAAATCATCTCGAAGGCTATAAGGAAAAAAAGTATGCCTCCGGATATGTAAAACGCGCCGGGTTTGATGCCGAAAAAGTCCAGGATGAATTTTCCGCCCAGAAGAAATATGCCCATCACGAGGCCGGCGATCAATACGGATTTCATGATGATTTGGTTCCGGGTTTTCGCGTCGTAAGAACCGGTAATCGCCAGAAATGCCGGAATGATCCCGAATGGGTCCATCACGATAAGAACCGTAAGAAGTATCTGAAAAAAATTGTGGTCCATGAGCCTGCCTCCGTTAGTCTAAATATACCCGGCCTATATAAGGCGAAGTAAAAAGCCGCAGAACGGCGCCATAATCCGGAATAAAACGGAGTATATCGCCGGTTGTATAACTTTTTTTCGAAGCGCTTATGTTTACAATTAGATGATCGGAACTTGCGCCAAGAATTTCAACCCCCGAATCCAGGGGAGTGATCCCGGAGGGATCAAGATCCTGTTTTCCCACGGCGCAGATCGCCCGTTTCATCATGCCCCGGTCTTCAAAAACCGGCCTTTTCCCAAAGGCGTCGAAGCCGCTTTCGCCCGACGGCATGGAAGGCTTTACCTGCACTTCGATGATCTGGGTTTCCAGGACTACCGCGTCATTAAAAGTATTTTTGATTCTTTCCCCGTATGCCGTTTCCCTGCCCAGGATAAAAGATTCTCCCAGGCGCAGGTTGTTTATGCCCGAAGGTAATTCCCCCTTGTCGATTAGATACAGGGAGCTGGAATTACCTCCGGAAACTACCGCCGGCTTGATACCGCAATGCCCGTGTATGCGTTCCGCCCAGGATGCCAGGATAGAGAGATTATCTTTTTTGGGGACGATTGCGCCGTAACAGGTAAGGTTTGTACCTATCCCGTGCAGTTCAAGGCCGGGCATACGTGAAACAGCCTCCGCCGTTTCGAGTATCTTTTTGCCGTCTTCAATATGGATGCCTTCCCGCAGGTCCCCTAAATCGATCATCAGAATGATTTTATGCCGTTTATTCTGACGAACCGCCTCACGGTTCAGGAGGGCCAGGGTGTCCGGATCGGAATTCAGGCTTATGTCGGCGAAGGAAACCACATCTTCGATCTCGCATGCCTGGGGCAGGCGTAACAGTACGGTCGGTTTTCCCCGGCCCGCGTAGGTTTTGATGTTTTGGATGCGGGAGTCGGCAAGATAATCCACCAGGGGAGACGCGGCAAGGGTTTCCACGATTCTTTTATCCGCACAGAATGACTTTGTAACAATCATGAGCGAACAGCCCGCGCCCCTTACCAGAGAGCTCAGGGTTTCCAGATTGGCTTTGAGTTTTTGAGGATCGATACGCACCAGCGGATACCGAACTGCCGTTTTAGTACTGTTCATTTAAGCGCTTCCTAACGTGGAAAATTGCCGGGATTTTCAAAATCCAGGCTCCGGAGCAGAAGGCGTAACGCCGCTTCCGGACGCCGCTTTGACAGGACCCCCAGGGAGGCCATGATATAGTCGTTATCCACCAGCACTCCGGCCGTCTCCGGCGGCGAAAGCAGGTGAAGGCGTTCCTCCGGCCTGGTGACGGATCGCAGTATTCCGGCACGGCCGGGAAGCCGCGTCAACGCGCCGCCCGTACCGATGACGTACTTTATCTGCGTCAGGTCCTTCCCTTCCGCGAGACTGCTTCTTCCCTGGGGGCCGTACACGAACCTGATGCGGCCGGCGTGGCGGCGGAAGGCAAGGCGCACCGCTTCCTCGGTGAGGGCCTCGACGAAGCGGGTCTCCGCATCGTTTTTCGGGATGGCCTTATACGAAGCGATAACCCCTTCCAGGGGAAACCCCAGCCGCGATTCGAGTTCCGCCCTGCCGATAAGTTCAACTAGATTCACGGCGTTCACATAGACCCCCAGATCGCCCTCTACGGTACGTTTTGCCGCAGGTTCCGGGGCAAGGAGCATCCGGGCAATCTCCTCGGAGCCTTCCGTAACGGAGTGGATGTCCGTGGTCGCGCCGCCCACGTCCAGGACCATGAGGTCCCCGATTTCGTTGTAGAGGAGCTTCGCGCTTTCCATCACCGCCCCCGGCGTGGGGATGATGGGGCCCGTGACCATATCGCGGATATGCTCCATGCCCGGCGCGTGGACGATGTGTTCCTCAAAAACCGCCTGGATGACCCTGCGGGCGGGCTCAACGTTGAGTTCGTCGATACGGGGGTAGACGTTTTCCACGATGTAAAGGGGAACGCCGGTTCCCTCAAAGACAGCTTTTATCTCGGATTGAGTATCGATGTTTCCGGCGTAAATGACCGGAACGCGGAGACCCAGGGACACGATACTTTTCGCGTTGGCCGTTGCGGTATCCCGTTCGCCGTGGTCAACGCCACCCGCAAGCATGATGATGTTGGGGTTTATGGCCCGTATCTCGTCCAGATCGCTTTCCCGGAGCAGCCCGGCCGTTACCTTTTTAAGCACCGCCCCCGCGCCCAGGGCCGCTTCGCGGGCGGCCTTGGCGGTCATGTCATAGACCAGGCCGTGGACGGTCATTTTAAGGCCCCCGGCGGCGCTTGAAGTGGCCAGCATCTCACCGTACTCAAGGCCCGTAAGCCCCTTGTTCCGGCAGAGATCGTCAACCGCGCCCCGCAGCCCCACACGGACATCCCCTTCAAGCACCGAAGTAGGCGCTTCCCCCTGCCCCCAAAAAACCGGTTCCGGCGAACCCGCATCCTGAAAGGCGTTTACCAGGGTTGTGGTGGAACCGATTTCAGCGACAAGGATGTCGATCTTCATGGGGTCTTCACGGCTCAAGCCCCGGTGCCGGCGCGTTTTGCCCGCCGGTGTTTGACCAGGAAGGTCGCCACGTCAATGCCGTGGGAGCCCCTGCCGAAACCGGCATCTATGCCCTGGTTCACCGCAAGCCGGGGCGCTACCTGCGTGCCCCCCGCGATGATCGCTACCTTCTCCCGTATGCCTTTCTCGACGGCGAGTTCGTGGAGCCGCTTCATGTTTTTGTAGTGTATGTCATCGTGGCTGATGATGGTAGAGGCAAGGATAGCTTCGGCGTTGAGTTCTATGGCCGCGTCCACCAGTTTTTCCACCGGAACCGATGTGCCCAGGTAATGCACCTC
>JAIRSL010000231.1 GCA_031255475.1 Treponema sp. | reverse complement strand
GCGGCGGTTTTTTTTACCCCGCGAACGCGCAAGGGATAGGAGGGGTGCGAAGCAGACCCGGCGCAGCCGGGTCCGCAGCCCCGGATAGCCCGGTCCCCGCCGCAGGCGGGGATGCGCCCGAATTCTTAAGATTCACCGGGAGAGTTCCCGAATGGTAAAGCCGGCTGAGGCGCCGGTTTTTTCTTGACTGGATAAAACCCCGGCAATACAATGAATAAATGTATGCACAAAGGGATGTTCCTGAAACAACGGCGTTTTCGGTAAACGGCCGCCCTTTTACGGGCGGGGCGGACAGGAAACTCCTCGATTTCCTCCGGGAAGACCTGGGGCTTACGGCGGCGAAGAACGGGTGCGGGTCCGGGGCGTGCGGGGCCTGTACCGTGCTGGCGGACGGCGCGCCGATCCGTTCCTGCGTTACTCCCTTAAAAAAAATAGCCGGCAGGAATATTGTTACCCTGGAAGGTCTGAGCGCGCGGGAAAAGGCGGTCTATGGTTTTGCCTTTGCCGAGGCGGGGGCGGTTCAGTGCGGTTTCTGTATTCCCGGCATGGTCCTGAGCGCCAAGGGTCTGCTTGACGGCAACAATAATCCTACGGGGGCGGATATACGCAAAGCCATACGTCCCAATATCTGCCGCTGTACGGGGTATGTTAAGATTGCCGGGGCCATAGAGACGGCCGCCCGGCTTTTCCGGGAAAACGCGGAGGTTCCTGTCCGGCGGTTTTCCGGCGTTTTGGGGGAATGTATGCACCGGGTGGACGCGGCGGCCAAAACCCTGGGTACGGCAAAGTACGTGGACGATCTCTCTTTTGAGGGGATGGTCCACGCTTCGGCCCTTCGTTCCGTCTATCCCCGCGCACGGGTCCTTAAAATAGACGCTTCCCAAGCCCTGGCCCATCCCGATTGCCTGGCGGTTCTTACGGCAAAGGATGTGCCGGGAAACATCAAGATAGGCCACCTGGCGTTTCTTTCCGATTATGACGTGATGATTGCCGAGGGGGGGATCACCCGTTTTATAGGCGACGCTGTTGCCGTGGCGGTTTCCCGCGCGAAGGGGAGTCTTGACGGCATAAAGTCCCTGATTCGGGTTGAGTACGAGGTCCTTACGCCCCTGACCAGTCCGGCGGAGGCCATGGCTCCCGGAGCGCCTCTGCTTCACGCTAAAGAACGCAACGTCCTCTCCCACGAACATCTGGTCCGGGGGAACGCGGATGAAAGGCTGGCAAAATCGAAATACGTGGTGACGAACCGCTATTCCGTTCCCTTTACGGAACATGCCTTTATGGAGCCCGAATGCGCCGTTGCCATGCCCGATGGGGAAGACGGGCTGATTCTGTACTCCGCCGGGCAGAGTATCTACGACGAACAGCGGGAGTGTTCCCGTATGCTGGGGATAGCTCCGGAGAAGATTCACGTAAAGGGTCAGTTTGTGGGCGGCGGGTTCGGCGGCAAAGAAGACATGAGCGTGCAGCATCATGCGTGCCTGGCGGCGTGGATAGTGAAAAGGCCGGTAAAGGTACTGCTTACCCGGCAGGAAAGCATCAATCTTCATCCCAAACGGCACGCCATGGAGATGGAGTTTACTACCGGCTGTGATGAGAACGGCAGGCTTACCGCGATGAAGGCGGCGCTGGTCTCCGATACCGGGGCGTATGCCAGTCTGGGGGGGCCGGTACTCCAGCGGGCCTGTACCCACGCGGCGGGGCCCTACGATTATCAGGTGATCGATATTGACGGGAAGGCGGTGTATACCGACAACATCCCCGCGGGGGCGTTCCGGGGTTTCGGCGTTCCCCAGAGTTGTTTTGCTGCCGAAAGCAATCTTAACCGCCTGGCGGAACTGGCCGGCATCAGTCCCTGGGAGATACGGTACCGCAACGCCATACGGCCGGGCCGGCCGCTTCCCAACGGACAACTGGCCGGGGACGATGTGGAACTGGAAGCCTGTCTTTTGGCGCTAAAGCCGTATTACGACGCGGCCCTGGCCGAAGGGAAACACGCGGGTATTGCCTGCGCCATGAAGAATTCCGGGATAGGCGTCGGGCTTCCGGACATAGGCCGCTGCATCCTTTCGGTAGAACAGGGGCTGGTACACATCCGTACCGGCGCGGTCTGCATAGGCCAGGGGCTCGCCACGGTTACTACCCAAATCGCCTGTGATACCCTGGGGCTTCCCCCGGACAGGATCATCACCGAGATGCCCGACACAAAACGTACTCCCGATTCGGGGACCACCACCGCTTCCCGGCAGTCCTTGTTCACCGGGGAGGCTGTCCTGCGGGCCGCGCTGAAACTGAAGGCCGCTCTTGACGAAGCCTCGGGCGATATGGCCCGTCTGGAAGGGCAGGAATACTACGGCGAGTATTCGGGGGTTACCGATCCCATGGGCAGCGGCAAACCCAATCCGGTAAGCCATGTCGCCTATGGGTATGCTGCGGTTCTGGCTGTCCTTGACGCCGATGGCCGGGTGGAGAAGCTCACCGCGGCCTACGATATAGGCGCGGTGGTAAATCCCCTTGCCGCGGAAGGCCAGATCGAAGGGGGCTTGCTTATGGGTATGGGGTACGCCCTTACCGAAGACTTCCCCATGGAAGGGGGCTACCCCAGGGCCAAATACGGGACGCTGGGACTGATCCGTGCCGACGGAGCGCCGGACATGGAGATCATCTTCGTCAAGCCAAAGAACCCCGGCCCTCTGGCCAAGGGCGTCAAGGGTGTGGGGGAACTTGCCACTATTCCGGTGACCCCCGCCATTGCCGGGGCGTATTACCGCCGGGACGGGAAATTCCGCACCCGGCTTCCTATGGAGGACACGTTTTATCGAAAGAAACACGGATAGTAATCCTGTACTGATAGTCATTAAGGGCGCGGGGGATATTGCCTCGGGAATCGCCCTTCGCCTGCATCATGCGGGATTCAACATAGCCATGACCGAAACGGCGGCTCCTTCGGCGGTCCGGCGTAAGGTTTGTTTTTCCCAGGCGGTTTATGAAGGAAGAACGCGGGTAGAAGATGTCTCCGCGGTATTGGTCCGGGATGACGCGGAAATGCAGACGGTTTTTGCGGAAAAGCGTATCGCTGTTTTTGTCGATCCAACCGCTGCAATCGTGCAACGCCGTGGTCCCGCTGTTGTGGTGGACGCGATTATGGCGAAAAAAAACACCGGTACTGCCCGTAACGACGCGCCGGTAGTCATAGGCGTCGGCCCCGGCTTTACCGCGGGAACGGACTGCCACGGAGTCGTCGAAACCATGCGGGGCCACACTCTGGGGCGGCTCATCATCCGGGGAAGCGCCCTCCCCGATACCGGTATTCCCGGCAGCATAGGCGGTTATACGTCGGAACGGCTGCTCCGCGCCGGCGCGGACGGCGTGTTTGAGGCCCTTGTGGAAATCGGGGACGCCATACGGAAGGGGGACGCGGCGGCGCTGGTACGGCCGGAAGCGGGCGGATCGGGCGGTATTCCTGTCCGCGCGGGAATAACCGGCGTGGTCCGGGGCCTGCTCCCCTCGGGCATCTCCGTTACCAGGGGGATGAAGGCCGGCGACATAGATCCCCGCTGCGAGCGGGAACACTGCTTTACGGTGTCGGATAAAGCCCTGGCAATAGCCGGGGGAGTGCTGGAAGGCATACTGCGTTTCGGCCTTTTTTAGTAACAGGATGGGAACAATTATGGAGATTATGAAAAAAGAAGAACTGAAAAAACTTATCGATACGGCGGCCGGAAGAATCCCGGCCGATCTGGTGATACGGAACGGCCGGGTTGCCGATGTGTACCAAGGCTGTTTTATCGAAGGCGATGTGGCGGTTTCCGGCGGCCGTATCGCCGGGATTGGGAATTACGAAGGCGCTGCGGAGGCAGACGCGAAGGGCGGTTATGTGCTCCCCGGTTTTATAGACGGCCATATTCATATCGAGTCCTCTTTTGTCAGTCCCGAAGAAATAGGGCGGCTGTTGGTCCCGCACGGGACATCGACGATCATCGCGGACCCCCACGAGATAGTCAATGTCTGCGGCCTTGCGGGTCTTGAGTACATGCTCAGGGCATCGGAGAAAACAATACTGGACATCAGGATGATGCTTCCTTCCTGTGTGCCTTCTACCGTTTTTGAACATGCCGGCGCGGTGCTGGATGCCTCGGTCATGGAAGCTCCCCTGTCGGATGACCGCGTGTGGGGAATGGGGGAATTCATGGACTACCCCGCCGTAATCAACGGCAGTAACGCTGCGCTTGACAAGCTGATGCTTGCAAAGAAGACGGGGAAGCTCGTAGACGGCCATAGTCCCGGCGTTCGGGGCAAGGAACTCAACGCCTATTCCTCGGCGCGGATCCATACGGATCATGAGTGCGCAACGCTTGAAGATCTGCGCCGGCGTATTTCACGGGGCATGTATGTGCTGCTCCGCCAGGGATCCGCCTGCCACGACCTTCGCGGCCTCCTTAAGGGGGTTACGCCGGAGAACAGCCGTTACTGTGTGCTCTGTTCCGATGACCGGCAGCCAAGAACCATTCTGGAAAAGGGCCACCTGGACGATCACCTGAGAATCTGCGTTGAAGAAGGCATGGACCCCATGACCGCCATACGGATGGCTACGATTAACGCCGCGGAATGTTACCGCCTGTATGACCGGGGCGGCATAGCGCCGGGACTCCGGGCGGATCTGGCCCTGGTGGATAACCTTAAAGATTTCCGGGTAAGCCGGGTTTTCATCGAAGGGAAGGAAGCCGCGGCGGGCGGGAAGTACCTCCTTCCGGTGGACCGCTGTGACGATACGGCGGTGCGGAGCAGTTTTCATGTCGGGGATTTTTCGGCGGAAAAATTAGCCCTTCATCTTACGGGGGACGACGTATATGTGATAGACATCACGCCCGGTACGGTGGTTACCCGTAAAGGGAAGGCTAAAGTCAGGCGGGACGCTTCCGGCTGTTTTGTCTACGATCCCGGCGCGGACATCGTGAAGATAGCCGTAGTGGAACGGCATCAAAACACGGGCAATGTGGCTCTGGGCCTTCTCAGGGGTTACGGGATACGGCGGGGCGCCATTGCCCTGTCCATAGCCCACGATTCCCACAACATCATAGCTGCCGGCGTTGACGACCGCGAAATTGTCTTTGCGGTAGAAAAACTGCTGGAACAAAACGGCGGCGTAACCCTTGTCAGGGAAGGCCGGGTATTGGAGCAAATGCCCCTGCCCCTGGGCGGCCTTATGAGCGATCAGAGCGGCGAATGGGTGAATAAAAAATTAAACGCCGTTCACGAGGCGGCCTTCCGGGAATTGGGAGTTAACCCCGATCTGGAGCCTGTGATGGGCCTCTGTTTCATGTCCCTGCCGGTAATCCCCGAACTCAAAATCACCGACATGGGCTTGTTTGACGTGGAGCGGTTCACTTTTATTCCCGTTTCGGTACAATGAAACCGCAAATGCCGTCTTCCCGCTTTGGGCCCCGCGTTCTTCAACCTTTGTAAGCCGGGAACAGGGATTTGCCCCGCACATATTTGGCGGCAATATTCCGGTCATCCGAAAGATAAACCGCCCGTTCCAGCCGCTCCCGGATGGAAAGCTCAAATGGCGCGGCGAGGCCGGCATCGTCCAGGACCAGGGCGTCAAAGTCGTAACCCGGCGCAAAAGACCCCGGCGCGCCGTTCTTCCCAAAGAACGCGCCGCCCCCGGCAGTTCCCAGATAGAAAACCTCCTCCAGGGTGAGGGGAGCGTCGTCTTCCGCCGCCAGGATTTGGCGGAGTTTGGAAACCTGTATGGCGTCGGACATGGCCCGGAAGATGGAGGTATGCGCCCCGCCGGCCACATCGCTTCCCAGCCCCACGGAGATGCCCCGTTCCAGGAAGCGCCGCACCGGGGCTATGCCCGAAGCAAGGTTGGTGTTGGATTGGGGGCAGTGGGCGACAAAGACGCCGCGCTCCGCCATGCGTTCCGTCTCCCCCTCATCCGTCCAGACGCAGTGGGCCATGACGGTGGGAACTTCGCCGCCGAAAAGATCCCACCGGGCGTAAGCATCCGCATATCCGGCCGCATCGGGGCAGAGTTCCCGGACCCAGCGCACTTCCCGCCGGGTTTCCGAAAGGTGGGACTGGAGCGGCAGGGCGTATTCCTTCTGTATTTCCGCAAGCCCCTTCATAAGCGCGTCGCTGCACGAGGGAACAAACCGGGGGGTAAGGATGGGCCGCACGTTTCGGTACTTTCCGCAGGCGGCAAGCCATTCCCGCGTCGCGGCCAGGGAAGCATCCGCGCCGGGTTCCCTAAGGGAATCGGGGCTATTCCTGTCCATGTTTACCTTGCCGGCAAAACACACCAGCCCCGATTCTTCCAGCATATCCATGAGGATAAGGGATGCCGGCGTATGAATAGTGGCGAAAAACACGAGCCGGGTACTTGGCCCGCGCCGGACATGCTCTGTTAAAAGACGGTACGCGCGGCGGGCGTATTCCGTATCGGCGTACCGGGCCTCTTCGGGAAACGCCCGTGTCTCAAGCCAGGTCAGAAGTTCCGTGTCCATACCCAACGCCCGGAAGCCGAACTGCGGCGCGTGGATATGCAGGTCCGTAAGACCCGGTATGACGAGTTTATCGCCCCAGTCTTGCAGAGGCAGGGAACGGTATTCTTCGGGAAGCCGGGGAAACGCCCCCGCGGATTTTCCCTTCAGACAGACAACATACCCTCCCGTGAGGGTTTCCAGACGGGACAGGTCTTTACTGTAACAGAGGTCTCCGCGAATGACAAAATCAGCTTCACCCATATTTATTCATTTAAGTACATATTAAACGCCATAGCAAGAGCCGCCCGCGTGATTGCGAGCCGTGACGCCTAAAAATTATCGTGTTACCGTTATCCTGCCGGTATGAAAAATCGAAAAAATCTCTTGCTTTTTATGTCCTTCGGCGCTATCATACTATTAGTTTTTTATCCGATCAGAGTATGTGAAGCTGTTCCAAAACTGAAGCATTGGACCAAGCTCATGTAACTTCGATTTTTCCGGCGAGGGGTATTTTGAAAGAAGACAGTTATCCATATACAAAACGCTTCTATATCGTGCGTGGGGGGGGGGGGGGGGGGGGGGGGGGGGGGGGGGGGGGGGGGGGGGGGGGG
>JAIRSL010000223.1 GCA_031255475.1 Treponema sp. | reverse complement strand
ACGGGTCATGGGCCGTTCCGCCCAGGGGGTAAAAATCCTCAGCATCGATAAGCCGGATTTTGTCATCGGCGTGGACCGCATAGTAAAGGAAAACCCGGAGGCCGCCGTCAGGGACGCCGGAGCCGGGGAATCCAAAGATTCCGGAAAATCTACGGATTCCGGAGAATCAGCGGAAACTACGGATTCCGGAAGAGAATAATGTCCGGTTTGTCGAGATATACCCCCTCCGATGCGGGAATATTCCGACAATACCGGCTAATTCATCATTTTTTTTAAAAACTTTCTTGTGTTCTTACCGCATTGCCCATAAAATTAAGATTATGTTTATATTTCATAATTTCAAATTAAAGATTGCGGGAATTTTCACGAAAAAAATATGGGTTCCCTGTTTAGCGGTTCTGGCGGTATTGGTTGCGGTTTCCTGTAAATCCACCCCGGCGGAAGAAAAGCCGGTTCTTACCGAAGAAGTCGTATTTGAAAAAACCACACCTGAAGAAGCCGTATTTAATGATGCGTATCAGGCGGTGCTGCCCCTGGATCTGAACGGCGCGGAACTATATGTGGTTAAAAGCGGGGAAACGCTTACAAGGATCGCCCGGGAAAAATACGGGCGGGAGAACGCCTTCTTTTTCCCGCTGATTATGGCGGCTTCGAAGAGCCAGAAAACGGTCGATATTGCCGATCCTGATAAGATTGAACCGGGAATGGAACTGATCATCCCCAATCTGGATGTAAACCGCAATAATCCCGTAATACGCGAACGGATCAAAACGCTGCTTTTGAGCGTCTGTAAAATTTATCAGGACAGACCGGAAACCAAATGGAGTTCGGAAATGATTAACGGTCTGTCGAGCAGCGCCGGGGATCTCTAAAAAAACGGGGAAACGCCGAAAAATACCAGCGGGTTCCCAGGATAAACGCATAGGAATTTTTAACCAAAAGTTCCTCTTTTCCATTTTCTATGCGTTTATCCTGATACCCGGAGGTCTGCTCCCGGATGCTTCATTGTTCCGCCCCGGTTTTTCCGATATCATAAGGCATGGCTAACCGTACCGTTCCGCTCCGGTTCCGCGTGTTCATATTTTTGGCGGGTTTGGCGTTTGCCGGAGGCTGTTCTCCCCGGACCGGGCCTGTCCCGGAGCCTGCTTTGGAAACGTCCCTCGGCGACGAGGGATCGGAAGATATCCCCCGCAACCTGACGGCCATTGTCAGAAGCGGCGGAGCGCCCCTCTGGTTTGAGCTTAGGGCGGACGGCCCCGCGCCTATACCCGGCCCGGCCGATGCGCAGGAGGAACCCTTCGCGCCCTGGCCTCAGGCCAGGCATGTGGCGGGCTTTGCGGCCGGTGAGGATGGGCGGCTTATCATGGCGGTAAACCGGGACGGGTTTCTGGCCTGGGAACCCCGAAAAGACGGACTCGGCCTGTACCGTGTTTCCGGCCGGGAAGCCTGGGACCCTTATACAGCGGCGTCCCTGTTTATGTACCGGGGAACGCCCGCGGTCCTCCTCTACGGGGATGACTTTTTTTCCCCCGATGGGACGGAAACGCCGGACCCTCCGGCGGTGCGGGTGTGGGGACTTGGGACTGATTTTCAAGAAATGGAAGAAACGGAGATTCCGGCGTTTGCCGTCCTGCCGCAGGCGGAAGGATGGGACGTGGACACCCTCTCTCCGGGGAAGGACGGCTTCTGGTATTACCGGGGGGTACGCCGGGGGGCTGCCCCTGAAATCCGGTACTTCCGTACCCGTGATCTTGCGCTTCCCGGCGAACCTTCTTCCGCCGGGGTTTTCAGAAATGCAATGTCTCCGTATACTGAAAAGGATATGCCCCGATCCATACGGACGGCCCTTGAAGAAGCGGAACGCATGACACAGGGCGAAAAAAACCTTGTTGCGGCGGTCGTATCGCCGGAATTCCCCGCCCGGCGGCATTTCGCGCTCCGGGCGGGGAATTCCGGGGAACGGGAAGTTCTGGAAATCGCCGGGTTTTACCGCCCTCCTGATACGGCGGCGGTGATCTTTCCCGGCGGACAGGGAATTTTCGCCGGACAAAAGTCCGCCGGACCTTTGTCCGCCGGAACCGATGTTTCTGAAACTGTCGTTTCGGAAACTATTGTTTCTGAGGCGTTTACCCTGCCGGTTCTGCCCGAAGGGTTCGTGTATACCCGGATAGGGTTTGCGGGGCCGGTCCTGATCGCCGCCTGGGAAGAACAGCAGGACTGGCGGATAGGCGCGGCAGGTTTTATGGTAATTGACGGCCCGTAGGGGTCTGTGAGTTTGGTGTAAGGGGTTACACTATGGAAAAGAAAGAAATTCGAACTATTGCGGAAAAAAACCGGTATGTCAAAAATATCATTGACGAAGCGAGCCGCCTGGATTCATTTTTGCTCCTGGGCCATAAAGATCCCGATACGGATTGTATTGCTGCCCTGGCCGCTTTTGCCCTGCTTCTGCGTAAGCTGGAAAAAAACGCGGTTATTTACCTGCCCACGCCGGTAATGGAACAATTCAACTACCTTCTGGCAATCTGCAAATACAACGGTATCTCCGTCATTTACGGCAGGGACCCGGTTCCGAATGACATTGAGGCCCTGGTGATCCTTGACACCCCGAAACCGGAAATGATAGCCCGGAACGCCGCCATAGACAAGTTTCTTGCGGATCCTGAGATTAGGAAGATAGAAATCGATCACCATCTGGGAGGGGATGCCGTCTATACGGGAGATCCCGGTTATTGCCTGGTTTCCGAAGCTTCCAGCGCCTGCGAGCTTATCGGATACCTCTGCTTCAAGTTTTCGCGGCAGAAAGAGCGGTTCCCCGATACGGACTTCTTCTCCCGGAACATCGCCCTGGCTGTTCTGACGGGGATTGTGGGGGATTCCAACATGGGGAAATACCTGAAATCTCCAAAAGAACGCTGGTATTATTCCATCTTCAGCCAGGCTTTCGACAAACTCCTGGTGGAAAAAACCGGAAAGAACACCAACAATATGGCTTCTATGGAAGCCATTTTCGATACCATACGGCGTTTTTCGGTGCGTGAGAAGAACTGCTTTGACCGCATCATCAAACAGCAGCAAAAATCGGAATCTATCTCTTACGTGGTCCTGGGACAGAAAGAATCGGCGGAACTGTTCGATCTTTACGGGGGGGAACTCCTCGTCAACGTTTCCAAAGCGGTGGCGGACACGCTGGCGGAAGACATCAAAAAGCTGGGGCTTATCGCCTATTACGATGACAAATCGCGTTCCAATTTTGTCCAGTTCCGGCTGCGCCGGAGCGCCAAATTCACCACCCTGGACCTTAGAACCGTTTTGAATCCCTTGGGGATAACAAACGGCGGCGGCCACCCCGGAGCAATAGGCTTTCGGGTGGCTAAAGAAGACGTTCCGGATATTCACGCCTTTACCGACGGCATAGTCGGCAAGATTGAAGGCATGATACCGGTTAAAGCCTGATTACGACAAAGGCGCTATCACGGCGGATATAAGGGGAAATGCCATGAGACTTTTAACCAGATCGGATTTTGACGGACTGGCCTGCGGGGCCCTGTTGACATATTTGGGGATTGTGGATGACTGGAAATTCGTCCATCCCAAGGATATCCAGGATGGTCTGGTGGAAGCCACGGAAAACGATGTGGTCGCCAATGTCCCCTATATCAAGGGCTGCAAACTTTGGTTTGATCATCACTCCAGCGAACAGGAACGGCTGGGGCTAAATTTGGAAAATATCGAAGGCGTCAGCCGTATCGCGCCAAGCTGCGCCCGGGTCATCTACGATTATTACGGGGGAAAGGAAAAACTCGGCCGTTTTACGTCCATGCTGGAATACGTGGACCGGATCGATTCGGCAAACCTGACAATAGACGAGATAAAAAATCCCTCGGGGTGGATTCTGCTGGGCTTTATCATGGATCCCCGGACCGGTCTGGGCAGGTTCCGGAATTTTACCATCAGCAACTACGATCTTATGAAGCTCCTGGCCCGTTCCTGCATCGACAAGACCATAGACGAAATCCTCGCCCTGTCGGATGTAAAGGAGCGGATAGAGGTCTACTTTGAACAGAACGAGCGTTTTACCGCCATGATAAAAGAACACGTCCGGCTGGAAGGCCCGGTGATTGTCATAGATCTGCGCGGGGTAGAAACCATTTACGCCGGAAACCGCTTTCTGATTTACGCCATGTACCCGGAACAGAACATTTCCGTCTGGATCATAGACGGCAGAAACAAACAAAACTGCGTGATTTCCATAGGTTACAGCATCATCAATAAAACCGCCACGGAGGATGTAGGCAGCCTCCTCCTCAAATACGGCGGCGGCGGTCACCGCGTCGTGGGAACCTGCCAGGTCCCCTATGAGGACGCCGACCGGGTAATCGGGGAAATCGTGGAAATCCTGAAGAAATAATTCCCCTTCCGGGTGGTTAAACACGGCCGCCGGGCAAATTTTCCCGGAAGCGCCGGCCGGCCCGTTCCGTTACAATTTCCGGCCTTGTCCGGTAAACTAAGGCGATGGAAGCGTCCCTCTACCTCCACATTCCGTTCTGCGCCGGCGCGTGTGACTACTGCGACTTTTATTCCGTCCCGGTCCGCCCGGACGGGTTCCGGCCGGATGCCTTTACAGACGCCCTCCTCGCCGGTGTCCGGGAATGTCTGGCCCATTTCGCCGTAAACCGGGTTCCCACCCTGTACGTGGGGGGCGGTACTCCCTCCATCCTGGGCGCAGCCCGTATAAGGCGCCTTCTTACCGGTCTCCGGTCCCTCCTCCCCGCCTGGCCGGAAGAGGTCACGATAGAGGCCAACCCCGAATCCGCGGACGGGGCCTTTCTCAGCGCCTGCCGGGAGGGCGGGGTAAACCGCATAAGCCTGGGTGTCCAGACCTTCCATGAAACTTCCCGCCGCCTGGTCCACCGGGTAGGGGAAGGCGGCCTGCTCCCGGAACGCCTCTCCCTGGTTTCCGGCCTGTTTCCCGGCGCTTTTTCCGCGGACCTTATCTCGGGGCTTCCCGGCCAGGACGAAAAGGTCCTGGCAAAGGATATCGAAACCCTCCTGGCTTTCGGCCCCGCCCACGTGTCCCTCTACGCCCTGACCGCCGTACCCAAGCTGCCGGGCAGCCCCCCCGATGACGAGGCGGACCGGCTCTGGCTCCTGGGCAGGGACCTTCTGGAGCAGGCGGGCTATACTCAGTACGAAGTGTCCAATTTCTCCCGGCCGGGAAAACGGTCGCGGCACAACATCCGCTATTGGCGCATGGAAAACTGGCTGGGCGCCGGCCCTTCCGCATCGGGAACCGTCATAAACGACAATACCGGCACGGGCCGGCGGTATACCGTAAAAGCGGATGTTGACGCTTACCTCGCGCTTCCGCGCCCGAAGCGTGAGGGCCGCATTACCGTTGAGGCATTGGACAGGCTTACCCTTATCAAGGAAACCTTTCTGATGGGGTTCCGGTATACCGAAGGGCCGGACCGGGAACTCTTCGCGGCCAGGTTTGGGGCAACGCCGGAGGCGTTCATTCCCCGGACCCTGGAACGCTGGCGGGAACGGGGCCTTTTGCACGGCGAAAAGACGGCTTTAAACCGTGACGGGCTTTTGCTGCTCAACCCCTTCCTTCTCGACATTTTTGAGGAACTGGAATTAAACGCCTCCGGTGGTGTATTGCCCCGTACGTCCCCGCGCGGGGGCCGTGATGCCTCAAAACACAACCTAGCCGAAAAAGTGGATGCCTCAAAACTAAAAACCTAGCCCAAA
>JAIRSL010000163.1 GCA_031255475.1 Treponema sp. | reverse complement strand
CGCTCTCAATGACGGAAGACTCATGGTCCGTGACCATTGCCAACGGCGTGGATAACTTGGGGAAAGAATTCGCCGGAATGGAATTCAGCGGAACGTACACGCGGGACACCGATACCGGAAAAACGGCGAAACTGACGCTCAAGAAAGGCGAAAGCGCCTTTGCGCCGGATGCCGCTGAGATTCTTTCCTCCGCCGAAGTGAGGTTAAGCTCCCAGCGCAACGGCGAATATTTCCATCGGATGCACAATGGATTGACACTCGCCAGATAGCCGCTGTTCTCTCCGGCGTGATCGGTGGATTGAGGAAGCCCCCTTATAAGGGGGCATTTTAGTTTATTTCCGGTCCGTCCGGATTCAGCAAACCTTATCGGCCTTTATCAAGATCTTCCTGATTCTTTGAAGAGAACTTGTGTGAAAAGATAGACGAGGCGAAGTATCGGGCGTTATACAGGATGCGGATGCGGATAATAGAACCATGCTTGGGGACATAACGTATATCAAAAGGATGAACCGGTTTTCGCCGAGGGGGAAAGTAAAAGTAACCATATTCGGCGGTATACACCGGCATTTCTTCAAATGAGGCTTATACAAGTTTTTTTATATCCTTCCGACCGAGGAAATCACCGACAAACGACCGGCCGGGGAACCGTAACGCTAGAAATCCTGTCCGGGCCTGTAATGCTCCGAAAACACCGTGTGGCCGGACTGTATAAGCTCGGTGATACACTCTATCGCCCGGACGGTGTCCTGCTGTTCGATCAGGTCTACCAACCGGGTAAACCGGGCAATCCGTTCCTGTTTGGGAACCCGCTTGTACACGGCAACCATCAGGGGGATGTAAATGACCTTGTATGCCTCGATGTTAAGGGGATAGATAATATTTCCCGACGCGACGGAAAGGAGGTGATAGAATTCATGGGTCGCCGCGCTTAAGGCTTCAATGTCGTCCAGGCTGGATATAAGTTCGATCTGTTTCCGCAGATTGATAATATCCTGTCCTGTTCTCCGCTTGGCGGCCAGTTCCGTAATATGCCGTTCAACGCACAGGCGTACTTCATAAATGGAATCCATGGTAACGGGATCAAAACGGCCGCCTGAGTATTTGAGAACCACCTCCAGGGTTTCCACCTTTCCCCGCAGCTTGTAGTCCGCTACAAAAGCGCCCTTCCGGGGGATAATTTCGACAAAACCCCACCGCGCAAGCTCCGCCATGCCGCCGTTTATCACCGCCCGGCTGACTCCCATCTTTTTTGCCAGGTCCCGTTCGTTGGGCAGCCGTTCTCCCACCTTCAGTTTCCCCGAAAGTATGCCGTCGGTTATTTCTTTGATGAAGAGCTTCTTGAGTGAAGGAGATGCAAGATGATCGACATCCATAAAAACCTCCGTCAGGAACTGGTTATACCATATACCATGTCCCCTTGAAGTACAAGAGCCCTTCCCCGGCGGGATTGGGACTATTACCGGACATGAAAGGCCGAATTTCTCCGTATCCGGGTTCCGCGCTCTTTTTCTTTTTTCAAAAAATTCTATAATGGGTGTGGTTCAACTAAGTAAATTTTTGTCCGAGGTTTTGCATGATAGTCGTACTGTCCAGGGGTATTTCCTCCCACGATAAGGAAATGATATGCGCCTTTTTACGGGAACGGGGATTCACGCTCCGGGAACAGAGCCTGGGGGACGATGAAATCATCGGGGCCGCCGGCAAGGCGGCTTCGGATATACAGGAGTTGGCCCTTCTGCCGGGGGTGGAGCGGGTTGCAGCCACTTCCAAGCCCTTTGAACTGGCTTCCCGTGAAACAAAAAATGATGATTCCATCGTTACCGTAGGTCCCGTCAAGATCGGGGGTTCCCGCATCTCCATCATCGCGGGACCCTGCGCGGTGGAGAGCCGGGAACAGATACTGGAAACCGCGGAACGGGTGCGGGAATCCGGGGCGGTGATACTCCGCGGCGGGGCCTTTAAACCCCGGACCAGCCCCTACGCATTCCAGGGACTGGGCATGAAGGGGCTGGAATACATGAAGGCCGCGGGCGAAGCGCTGAGTATGCCTATCGTTACCGAGGTGGTTTCCCCGGAGCGGGCGGATCAAATGAAGGATTTGACCGACATGTTCCAGATAGGCGCCCGGAACATGCAGAACTTTGAACTCCTTAAGAAGGTGGGGGCTTTGGGGAAGCCGGTACTGCTGAAACGGGGTCCTTCGGCAACCATAGAGGAATGGCTTCTCTCGGCGGAATACCTCCTGGCTTCGGGGACCCGGGACGTGGTCCTCTGCGAGCGGGGCATCAGAACCTTCGAGACGTATACCCGGAACACCCTGGACATCTCGGCCATCCCGGTAATCAAGCGGCTCTCCCATTTGCCGGTTATCGTTGATCCCAGCCACGCCGTGGGCATACGGGGCATGGTCTCTGCCGCCGGCCTGGCCGCCATAGCCGCCGGCGCGGACGGCCTTACCGTGGAGGTTCATCCCGAACCGGACGCCGCCCTTTCCGACGGCCCTCAATCCCTGTATCCTTCCCAGTTTGAACGGCTCATGCGGGACATCGAAGCCCTGGCCCCGGTGGTCGGCAAAGAGCTGCTAAGGACGCCCCATACGACTATCCCGTCCTGTTCCGGCCCGGATAGCCGGTTCCCGGGCGCGGCGGAACCGCCGGAAGGGAACCTGCCCCTTTCCGGCAGGATCGCCTTTTCCGGGGAAAGCGGCGCTTATGCGGAACAGGCCCTGATGCGGGCCTTTGGGGAAGACGCCCCCCGCCTTGCCTGCCCTTCTTTTAGCCGTCTGTTTGACGCGGTTCTGGACGGTTCCGCGGGGTTCGGGGTGGTTCCGGTGGAAAACAGCCTTGCCGGTTCCATCCACGAAAACTACGATCTCTTCCTGCGGTATCCTGATATCGCCATGGTAGGGGAACTGAAGCTCCGCATCGTTCACTGCCTTATAGCCCACGAGACGGCCTCCCTGGATACCATCAGGGTAGTCCGCAGCCATTCCCAGGGGTTTGTCCAGTGCAAAGACTTCCTGGACAAGTACCCCTGGCGGCTGGAACCCTGTTATAATACCGCCGCCGCCGTGGCTTCTATCCTTAAAGAAAGCGCATCGGACAGGCCGGCCATAGCCGCCATTGCCGGGGAAGCCGCCGCGCGGGCCCACGGCCTTACGGTTCTTAAAGAAGGGATAGAAACCAATCCCCTGAATTACACCCGCTTCGTTATCATTGCCCGGAGAAACAACGGCGACGCCGCACCCGTGCCACCCAGCATGGGGTCCGGCAGGTCCGACAAAGCCTCCCTGGTCTTCTCGGTTCCCGACAAGCCCGGTTCTCTGGTTGCTTGCCTCAAGATCATGAGCGACCGGGAAATCAACATGATCAAGCTCGAATCCCGCCCTATTCAGGGGCAGCCCTGGCGGTATCTCTTTTATGTGGATGTGAGTCTTCCGAAAACCGGGGGCGAATTCAACGCCGCCCTGGAAGAACTGAAAACAAAAACAGAGGATTTCCACTTTTTGGGGGCCTACCGGGGGGCGCTGTAAGGGCGACCCGCCGGAAAACCCCGTTTAACCGGACTACTACTTTGTAAACACTAAATGACCAAAATACATGCCAACAAAGTCCGCAGATTACACAGATTAACGCAGATTTTTCGTTCGAAAGTATTCATAATCTGTGACAATCCGCGTAATCTTTGGACCATATTTCTGCCGTTTAGCCTTTACAAGGTACTACTCCCCGCGGAAACGTACCGCCGGGTGGCGGGCGGCCTTCACCTCGTCCGGTCTGCCGATGACGGTTGTACGCGGCGCGGCGTGCAGGCTTTCGCCGTCCGTCAGGGCCTGTTCGTACACCGCCAGGAACGCCTCAGCCGCCGCGTCAAGGGTTTCCCTGGACTCGGTTTCCGTTGGTTCTATCATAAGCGCTTCGTGGACAATGAGGGGAAAGTAGATCGTCGGCGGGTGTATGCCCGGACAGGAGCCCTGATCTTGCAGGGCCTTGGCAAAGTCCAGGGCGGAAACGCCGTGTTCGGCCTTGAGCTTTTCCAGGGATACCACGAACTCGTGCATACAGGGACCGGGATACGCGGGCGGCAGTTTTGCCCGCAGCCGTTCCATCAGGTAATTGGCGTTAAGCACCGCGTTTTTGGCGGCTTGGGGAAGGCCCTCCTTTCCCAGGGTAAGGAGATAGGCGGCGGCCCGTACCGCCACCAGGAAGTTGCCTCCAAAGGCCCGTACCCGGCCTATGCTATGCGGATGTTCCGCCCCGTCACATTCCATGACATCCCCCGCAACAGGCAGGAAAGGGGCCAGGGTTTTTTTGCAGCCCACAACGCCCGAACCCGGCCCGCCGCCGCCGTGAGGGGTAGAGAAGGTTTTGTGGAGGTTGAGGTGAACCACATCAAAGCCCATATCGCCGGGACGTACAATGCCGGCGACCGCGTTGAGGTTTGCCCCGTCGTAGTAGTTGAACCCTCCGGCCTCGTGGACAATGCGGGTTATTTCCAGGATGTTGGGATCGAAGATGCCCAGGGTATTCGGGTTGGTGAGCATGAGCCCGGCGGTATCGGGACCCGTAACGGCTTTCAGCGCCCCAAGGTCTATACAGCCGTCGGGACCGGACGCGATGTTCACCACCGAAAAGCCCGCCATGACCGCGCTGGCCGGATTGGTGCCGTGGGCGCTGTCGGGAATGATGATCCGCTTCCGCGCCGTATCGCCCCGGCTTTCGTGGCCGGCCTTTATGAGGAGGAGCCCGGTGAGTTCCCCGTGGGCGCCGGCGGCAGGCTGGAAATTCACGGCGTCCATGCCGGTTATCTCGCAGAGATACCGCGCAGCCGTGTCCAGGAGTTTACGGCATCCCCGTACCGTATGCTCCGGCTGCAAGGGGTGTATGTCCGTAAAGCCCGGAAGCCGCGCCATTTCTTCGTTGAGTTTGGGGTTGTATTTCATGGTGCAGGAACCCAGGGGATAAAAGCCGTCGTTTACCCCAAAGACCCGTTTTGCCAGGGCGCTGTAGTGCCGGGATATTTGGTTCTCGTCCAGACTGGGGAGGCGGGCGGGTTTTTTCCGGGTCAACCGGGCGGGCAAGGGAGCGTCGGGTACGTCACAGGGGGCAAGGATGGAGCAGCCCAGGCCCGGCCTGCTTTTTTCGAATATCAACTTCATGAAGGTCCTCCTTCGGTAAAATTTAGCGGTACATTTTCCATTAACGGTTCAAGCCGTCCGGGACTGCCGCGCATGGGATATGCCCAAATTCCCGGAATTCATAGGGCCCCTCCCTCCAGAATGGCAGCGAGTTCATCAATCTCTTCCTTAATATTCACTTCGGTAACACACCAGAGGATGCGGTTTCCCGGCAGGGGATAGCCGCCGAGGATGCCGTGTTCCTCAAGCAGACGGAGCGTCTTTGCCGGATCGGGGCAGCGGGTGACGAATTCGTTGAAGAACTCTCCGGGATAGACCATCTCAAAACCGGGGAGGGCGGAAAGCCGCTTCGCCGCGTAGACCGCTTTGGCGTGGCACTGCCCGGAGGCTTCGGCAAAGCCCGCCTCTCCCATCACCGACAGGTACACCGCCGCCGTCAACGCGCAGTGGGCTTCGTTGGAACACAGGTTGCTGGACGCCTTTTCCCGGCGTATATGCTGTTCCCTGGCCTGGAGGGTAAGTACAAAGGCCCGTTCCCCGCCGGCGTCGGTAGTTTCCCCGACAATCCTGCCGGGGAGTCTGCGCATGAGGGCGGACGTACAGGCCATAAAGCCCAGATAGGGGCCGCCGAAGGCCAGGGGCAGACCCAGAGGCTGGCCTTCGCCCGCCGCGATGTCCGCGCCGCATACGCCGGGGCTTTCCAGTATTCCCAGGGACATGGGGTTTACCCCTTCCACAAAAAGCGCGCCTGCGGCGTGTACGATTTTCGCTGTTTCGGCGGCGTCCTCGATGAGGCCAAAGAAGTTCGGGGTCTGGAGGTAAAAACAGGCGGGCGCGGGACCGCCGGCCAGGGCCGCTTTTAGAGCGGTAAAATCGGTTTTGCCGTCCTCACCGAAGGGAATAAGGGTAACGGGAGCGCCGAAGCCCCGGCAGTAGGTTCTGATGGTCTCGATAACCTGGGGATGGGCGGCGGCGGAAACATACACGCCGTTTCTGTCCTTTTCCCGGCACATGTTCACCGCTTCCGCCGCCGCGCTTGCCCCGTCGTAGACCGAGGCGTTGGCAACGTCAAGGCCGGTGAGTTCGCAGATCATGCTCTGGTATTCAAATATGGATTGAAGCATACCCTGGCTGATTTCGGCCTGGTAGGGGGTGTAGGCGGTGATAAAACTTTCGTTGGCGGTGATTCGTTTGACCGCCGCGGGGATATAGTGGCGGTACGCGCCGGCGCCCCGGAAACACACGGGGAAAACCGTATTTTCCCCGGCCAGAGCGGTCACGATCCGTTCCGTCTCCATTTCGGACATGCCGGAAGGCAGGCGCAGTTCTTTGATCAGCGCATTGGAGGGGATGGACGCGAAAAGCTCATCAATGGATTTTCTGCCCATGGCCTCAAGCATGGCCCGGCGGCCGGCTTCGGTATTCGGTATATAGGAACCCATACTCGCGATCCTTGGGTCTTATCCCTGGGGGAGCAGGGCTTTGTATTCCGCCGCGCTGAGGAGTTCCCGGGCGGGTTCTCCCTTGGCGCGGATAAGCCAGGCTTCGTAGGGCGATTCGTTGATGAGTTCGGGAGAAGCGGCAACGGTTTCGTTGACCTCGATTACCGTTCCGGTAACCGGGCTGTAAACCTCCGAAACCGCTTTTACCGATTCGACATCCGCAAAAGAGGCGCCGGCCTCCAGGCTGTCTCCCGGTTCCGGCAGACTGACAAATACGAGGTCTCCCAATTCCTGCTGGGCAAAATCGCTCAGGCCGATTTCGATGACACCCCCCTCCGTTATCCGCATCCACTCGTGGGATTTGGCGTACTTTAGTTCTTCCGGTAAATTCATCCTGATTCCTCCATAAAAGTATTAGTGGCGGGGCCTGTTCCAAAACTAATTGGCTATGCGCCGACGTTCACGGTTTGGGACAGCCCCGTTGGTAAAACGTTTTGCCGGCTTCATCCGGCGTTTTTTCTGCGGTAAAAGGGCAGGCCGCATATTTCCGCCTGAATCCTCCGGCCCCTCACCTCCGCTTCTACTTCGGTTCCCGGTTCGGCGCAGTCGGCGTCCACCAGGACCATGGCCGTAGCCTCTTTCAGATAGGGGCAAAAGGTCCCGGAAGTGGTTTTCCCCGCCGGTTTTCCCCGGCAAAAGACTTCCGCCCCTTCCCGGACTATGCCTTTGCCGGTAACGCGCAGACCGGCCCTGACGCGGGAGGGCTTCTCTTTCCCCAGCAGGGCCTCTTTGCCGATAAAGCCGGCTTTGCCCATTTTGACGGCAAAGCCAAGCCCCGCCTCAAAGGGCGTTACGGACTCGTTCATCTCGTGGCCGTAAAGGGGCATGGCCGCTTCCAGCCGCAGGGTATCCCTGGCCCCAAGGCCGCAGGGGATAAGCCCCTTGTTCCGCCCGGCTTCAAGAAGCGCCTCCCACAGAGGTTCCGCCTTTTCAGGCGGGCAGTAGAGTTCAAACCCCGCTTCCCCGGTATAACCGGTCCGCGAAACGATGCAGCCTATACCCGCAGCCGTCCCGCTTTCTATCAGGGTGTAATATTTTTCCGGAATAGTTGTTGAAAGAGACGCGAGTATGGCCTCGGATTCGGGCCCCTGGAGGGCTATCTGGGCGAAGGAGTCCGAGACATCTGTAAAGGAAACCTCTCCGGCCGTTCCGCCGCCCGGCCTGTCGTCAAGCCGCGCTCGTATCCATGCGGCGTCCTTGTCCCGGTTGGCGGCGTTTACCACCAGCATATACCGGTCTTCCGCCATCCTGCATACCACCAGGTCGTCGATGACACCGCCCCCGGCATTGCACATCAAAGAATACCGGACCCGGCCTATACTCATGCCGGAAAAGTCATTCGTAAGAATGAATTGAAGCGCGGCCAAAGCCCCCGGGCCGGCGACCAGGAATTCTCCCATGTGGGAAACGTCGAAAAGCCCGGCTTTTTCGCGGACCGCCAGGTGTTCGGCGATAAGGCCCTGCCCGTACTGTACGGGCAAAAGATAGCCGGCAAAGGGAACCATCCTTCCGCCATGGGATACATGCCATTGATAAAGGGGAGTTTTCTTTTCCAAATCAGCCTCTTTCAGGAAAGCAGGCGTCCGTTCTCTGACGGGCGCGCCGCAGGAACCGCTCCCGGCAGCCGCGCCGCCTGAGTGATTCCGCCGTGCGCTCCGTTCTCCAGGACCTGCCGGTCCTTACCTGAAAGATTCTTCCCCAAGAAGCCGGAACCGGCCGCCGGGGAATTGCCTCTTCGGTGCCGCGGCATTCGCATACCCTGCCCGCGGCTTTTCGGAGTTTCGTCAAGGTCCGGTACTTTTGCCTGAGAGTTTTCCGCTCTTGCCCCTTCGGCGACAGTAAGGACCCGCGCGCGAATAAAACGCCCCGCATCTTATTCTGATTGCGTACACAACGCGCCGGTCCTTAGCCGTTCTCTCCCGGATCCGTCATTCGAATATGTTTTTATTTTATTATAAAATACCCGGAAGTTCAAGAATTACCGGGTTTTTTTGAATTTTCCGAAAAAATCCGGCAATCCCGCTTGACCTTTTTTTTTCTTCCTGATAGTCTTTATGCCTATTGTAAATTTTGGGGTATAACCCTTTAGGGAGTTTTTAGTACAT
>JAIRSL010000130.1 GCA_031255475.1 Treponema sp. | reverse complement strand
AGTTACATTGGCAGCTCGATTTTACATTTAAGGATGACCACAGCACGATGATGGAAAAGCATGGCCCACGGAATCTGCAAATGATAAAACGGACGGCCTTAGCGATACTTTCACTGGGGTTAATGTATTTTCATATTCCTTAACGCTCAATCTATTTAGGATCTCCTGTTCCCTCGGCAAGGGCGGGCAACCGGAGGAGAAGTCTCCGCCGGACCCACCGTCCGTTTCGGTACGGCGCATTACCCGGTAAGCATTACCCGGTAAGCATTACCAGGTTACTTCGTAGACCAGCGGCTCTTCAAGGACCAGAAGGTCGATAAGGGGAAGGTCGAAACGGGCGCGCCGGTCCCGGGCGGTCCCCCCTCTTACCTCCCTGACAGGCCGGGGAAATTCGATGGTTATGGGAATACGGGCGGCGGCGATTTCTTCCGCCAATTGGGGACCGTGCAGGGATGCCGCGATTTCCCGGTAGGCCGCTTTGGTCAGGGGTATTCCGGTGGCAACCGGGGCGGCCAGGGTAGAAAGGTAGTCGTGGACATCCTCGGAGAGGAGGCTGAGAATCTGGGGGCCGGTCTCCCGGTCCAGGGAAATGACGAGCCGCCCTGCCGGATCGTACCGGATAAAGGGCGTTCCCGCGGCTTTTACCGGCAGGGCCAGAAAGTCGCCGGCATGGGACACCGCAACGGTTCCGGCCACGGCGGAGGGCCCCCGGTTACGCAGGACCGCGGCGGATATTCCCGGAGCCGCCTGCATGGACAGGGCAATGGCGGGGCCGTCCAGGAGAGGCGGTTCCTCTTTCCGCGTGTCCTGAGCCTGCATAAGGCGGTTAATCAGCCTGAGCCGTTCGGCCATATTCTTTCCCAGGGCTATTTCCAGCTCAATTTCGGCCGAACCGTCCTGTTTAAGGACGCCCGTCACCGTGCCCGAACAGGAGGCGGCGAGCAGGACCGCAACGCATACCGCAAATACGACAGGGAACCGCGTCTTTCGTGGCACGGGCGGCCTAAGATAAACGGCGGAATTCATTGAAACCTCATTTCTTAAATATAACCTTTTTTAGAGAGGTAAAGATACAAAACGCGCAACCTTCCGGGAAATTCCGTGTCAAAACACGAGTATTTTTATACGCAAATCCGGAATCCTCTGTCCGGGGATTTCCTTATTCTGCATTTACAGGGGTACAGTATGTATATTGAACGAAACGCTTGGGCCTTTTTAGATAAATACCGGGGAACCGTCTTTAACGGGCTGTGGCCGACCCTTCCCGAAATGTTCAGGATCACCGTTTCCCGTTACGGGGAGCGGCCATGCCTTACCGTTTTCGAACCGGACCGCATCAGCCTTACCTATGACGAATCCCTGAAGCTCATCGAGGCCGTTGCCCGCTGGCTTCACGACAAGGGGATACGCAAGGGAGATACGGTGGCGGTAACCGGAAAGAACTCTCCGGAATGGGCGGTGGCGTATTTGGGGGTTCTGTTCGCCGGGGCTATAGTGGCGCCCATCGACTATCAGCTTAAAAACGAAGAAATCGATCTGCTGATCAAGACGGCAAAGGTACGGTTCCTGTTTGTGGATGAAGAAAAATACGAACGGTACGTTTCGGGCGGCAAGCTGGAACAGGTTATTTCCCTTAAAAAGGGCGTGGGGACCTACGTGTACGATCTTGACGGGCCGGATGCGGAGATTGAACAAGCCGCGGAAACGGATTTGGCGGCCATACTCTTTACTTCCGGGACCACCGGACAGCCCAAGGGGGTCATGCTGACCCATCGGAACCTGGTGTCCGATTGTTACTTGGCTCAGGGTAATATGCAACTCTATCCTACCGATGTTTTCTATGCCCTGCTGCCCCTCCATCACGCCTACACCATGCTGGCGGTTTTCATCGAGACCATATCCGTGGGCGCGGAAGTTGTGTTCGGGAAGAAAATGGTAACTTCGATAATACTCAAGGAACTCAGGCTGGGGCAGATCACCATGCTTCTGGCGGTTCCCATGCTCTTCAACAAGGTACTGGCCGGCATCATCAGGGGCATAAAGGAAAAGGGGCCCATAGCTTACGGCGCTATTTCGGCGCTGATGGGGTTTTCGGGGTTCATCAAAAAAGTCTTCCGGGTAAACCCCGGTAAGAAGATGTTCAAATTTCTGCTGGACAAAGCCTCCCTTACCACCCTGCGTATCTGTATTTGCGGCGGCGGCCCCCTGGCGCCCAGCGTATTCAAAAAGTACAACCAACTGGGCATAGATTTTGTCCAAGGTTACGGCCTTACGGAAACCAGCCCCATCATCAACCTGAACCCGGTGGAACACTATAAGGAAACCAGCGTCGGAAGAATTATCCCCCAGGTGGACATGAAGATACTGAATCCCGATGAGCGGGGCGTGGGCGAGGTGATCGTAAAGGGACCCGTGGTGATGAAGGGGTACTTCGAGATGCCCGAAGAAACCGCCGCGGCCTTTACTCCCGACGGTTACCTGAAGACCGGCGATTTGGGCTATCTGGACAGCGAACGCTACCTCTATCTTACCGGCCGGGCAAAGAACCTCATCGTTACCGAGGGCGGCAAGAACGTCTACCCCGAAGAAATCGAGAACGAGTTCCAGCTTTTTGACGAGATCGATCAGATCCTGGTGCGGGGATTTGTGCAGGACAAGAAAATGAAGACCGAAGGCATCGAAGCCCTGGTATACCCTTCGCCCGATTTCTTCGCCTCAAAAAATAACGCCCCGGCTTTTTCCAAAGAAGACATTAAAGCCGCGATAGACAAGATTATCTCTGAGGTAAACCAGCGGCTCCTGCCCTATCAGAAAATAGAGCGGGTGATAATCCTGGATGAACCCATGGAGATGACTACCACGAAGAAGATCAAGCGGGAAGCGGTCTGATAAATCCGCGCGGGGGAGCCTCAGGGCGAAGCCGGTGTTTCGCCGCCGGGGGGTTCCGGCCGGCTCTGAACCGGCGGTACGGCAACGCCCAATGACAGGGCGGAGGCTTTGATGTTCTCCCATACGTCCTCCGCCAGGGGAACGCCCTCGCGGTTGCTGCGTTCCTCCGCTTCCCGGCCTTTAAGACCGGCGTAATAGACCCGTTCCCTGCCTTCCGCCGGGGGCAGGCCGGAAAGGGCGTCCAGCATACGGCCCATGTCCTGTTTAAAACCGGAAGGATCCCGGAAAAGGTCTATACGCAGGGCCATAAAGAAATGGCAGACTCTGGCGGAGGTGACCGCCGAATCGCGGACTTCCGCGCCGAAAGTTCCCCCGGACAAAAGGGCCGTGAGGATGTCTACCATGACGGCCAGGCCGTATCCCTTGTAACCGCCTGAGGCCGCGCCTTCGCCGCCCAGGGGAAGGAGACCGCCGCCCCTGAGATAGAGCATGTCGTCCAGGAGGCGCGCCGGATCCGTTATGGGCCGGCCGTCCGCGCCTGCCGCCCAGCCGGAGGGTATTTCCCCGCCTTCCCGTTCAAGGATTTCTATGGCGCCTCTGGTAACGGTGGTGGTGGCCATGTCCAGACTGAAGAGGCGGCCGCCGCACGCGGGGGCGGCAAATGCGATGGGGTTGGTCCCGAACATGGGGGTCCGGGCAAAGGTAGGCACCCCCAGGGCGGCGGTGTTGGTCAGGGCTATGCCCAGCATGTCCCGGCGGGCAGCCATTTCGGAATAAAAGCCGGCTATCCCAAAGTGGTTGGAATTGCGTATGCTGCACACCCCCGCGCCGTGTTTCCGGGCGGTTTCAATGACCCATTCCATGGCTTTGCGGCTTATGGACATGCCCATGCCCCCCCCGGCGTCCAGAACCCGTGAAAGAGGGGTTTCCCGCACCACCGAGGGAGTAACGCCTCCTTTGATGAGACCCGCTTGTATGCCGGAGATATACCGGGCAAGGTGGGCTACGCCGTGGCTCGGGATGCCTCGGGCATCGGCGGCCGTGAGAATGCGGGCGGAATCGTCCGCCTCTTCCCTGGGGATTCCCAGGGCTTCCAATATATGAGAGACGCACCCCTCCAGGGCGGGGCGGGATATACGGATCATGAATACTCCTTAACAACCGGGTTTTATCTGCTGAAACAGACATGCAATTTTCAAGGCCGTTTTCCCAAAAATCGAAGTTTTAGGAAGGCCCTCCTGCTTAGGGTATCTCTATTATCGGGCAAAACCGGATTCTCTTCAAATCTTGCCCCTTCTTTTTGAACGCCAAAAGCGTTTTCTTCCGTTTAAGACAAGGCCGGCGCCTGTATGGACGCATCGATGTAATCGTTTACATTTTTTTCTTGACAAACTCACAAAGCGGTGTGATCATTGGGTGTGATTGTTGGATGTGATCGTTGAATGATGAAAACCGGACCGGAATTTCCGGCGGTTTCTTAAATCCGATCAGCTCAAATCTGATATGTAAGGAGAAAATTATGTTAATCGGAATTTCTCCGGTGATCAGTCCGGATCTGTTGGACGCCCTGTTCCGCATGGGGCATGGGGACGAACTGGTTCTGGCGGATGCTTTTTTCCCCGGAGATACGTGCAACTCCCGTGTGCTCCGGGCGGACGGCATCAGGATACCCGCCCTGCTGGACGGTATTCTGGCCCTGATGAACCTGGATTACGCGGCGCCCCCGGTAGTGATGATGGAGGTCATGGCCGGGGACGCCGCCGATCCCGCCGTAGAGGCATCGTACCGGGCGATGATAGACAAACACTGGCCGAAAACCCCCGCCATTGAAAAAGTCGAACGTTTTGCTTTTTATGAAAGGGCCAAAAAAGCCTACGCGGTAGTCATGACCGGGGAGACCGTCAAGTATGGCAACATCATCCTGAAGAAGGGTGTGATCCCGGTATAGCCATGAAGGACAAGTCCGTCACAATCCGGGACGTTGCCGCCGCCGCGGGGGTTTCCACCGCTACCGTATCCCGGACCCTTGATCCCGACGGAGCCGGGGGGGTGTCTGAAAAAACCCGGCTTCGGGTTTTTGAGGCGGCGGCCGGTATGGGCTACCGGGCCAATCCCGCGGCCCGAAGTCTCAAAACCCGGTCCGCCCGTGCGGTGGCGGTTGTGGCTCCGGAACTGGCCAACAATTTCTTCATGGATCTTGCCGATGGAATCGAGAGGGAACTCAGCGCCAGGGGTTATACGCTTCTCGTGGCTTCTTCGGATAATTCCGTGGAGGAAGAAAAAAAGCGGGTCGCCATGCTGGCGGATCGCATGGTGGACGGCATCGTGGTGATTCCCGCGGGGGTCAGGGGGGATCACCTGACGGCTTTGGACAGGAACGGGATACCGGTTGTACTGGTGGACCGCCTTATTGAGGGGGCCGGGATTGACGCCATCCTCTCGGATAACGAGACCGGCGCGAGGGAGCTTACCCGGCGGCTTCTGGAGGACGGGTTCCGGCGCATTGTCTTTGTGGGGGGGGATAAGGCCATCTCTTCCGCGCGGGACAGGATCGCCGGGTTCAAGGCGGCAATGGGAGAAGCGGGGCTTCATACCGGCCGGGATTCGCTGTGTCTGGGAGGGATGGGGGTGAACGACGGTTTCCGCCACATGGACGCCATTCTGAAAAGCGACAGACTGCCCGAAGCCTTGGTCGCGGTCAACCTGCTGGTTCATCTGGGGATGGAGCGGCGCCTTCTGGCGCGGCTTCCCAGGAGGCGGGGGGAAGGGTACATGCCGGTCATAGCCGCCTTTGACGAGTCCGACTATTCGCCCTTTCTGCCGGCCTGCCGCTATACCGCCGCTCAGGATGCCGCCGCCATAGGGAAAGAGGCGGTACAGCGCATTCTTGAACGCATAGGGCAAAAAAGAGGGGGAGCGGACGCGGCGGAAGTTACGGGACCAAAGATCATCCGGCTTCCGGTTATGATTATGAGGCATTTTCAGGATCGTTGAATTCGGAATCGTTGATTCTGGATCGTTGAATTTTGAAAGTTCCTCATCGAAAGTTCTTTAATTGAGAGGTTCTTATCAAAAGTTTTTTACCGAAACTTTTTTATTTTAATTTTTTGGAGGAGTGTTATGGCTGACATTTCAAGTCTCAAGATGAATCCCCCGGTAAACAGGTTCCGGGGGGCGTTACCCAAAATCGGCATCCGGCCGGTCATTGACGGACGGCGCCGGGGAGTCAGGGAATCCCTGGAAGAAGTAACCATGGGCATGGCTCGCGCGGCGGCGAAACTCATCACCGAAAACCTGAAGCATCCAAACGGTCAGGCTGTCGAATGTGTAATCGCCGATTCCACCATAGGCGGTGTGGCGGAGGCCGCGGCCTGCCAGGACAAATTCTCCCGGGAGAACGTGGCGATCACCCTTACGGTTACCCCCTGCTGGTGTTACGGCTCGGAAACCATGGACATGGACCCCCTGACCATTAAGGCCGTCTGGGGTTTCAACGGCACGGACCGGCCCGGCGCGGTGTACCTGGCGGCGGTCCTGGCGGGGCATAGCCAAAAGGGGCTGCCCGCCTTCGGGATCTACGGCCGGGACGTCATGGATTTTAAAGACATTGACAAAATCCCGGAGGATGTACGGGGTAAGATGCTCCATTTTGTTAAAGCGGCTCTGGCGGCGGCCTGGATGCGGGGCAAGAGCTACCTTGCCGTGGGTTCGGTCTCCATGGGGATAGCCGGTTCCATCACCAACGCGGACTTCTTTCAGGAATATCTGGGTATGCGGAACGAATACGTGGATATGTCGGAACTGGTGCGCCGGTTTGAAGAAAAGATATATTCGGAATCCGAATACAAACGGGCTCTGGAGTGGACCTTGGCGAACTGCAAGGAAGGGCCGGACAACAATCCTGTAGAACAGCAGCACAGCCGCAAGCAGAAAGACGAAGTTTGGAAGACCTGCGTCAAAATGGCCATGATAGTCCGGGATCTGATGGTCGGGAACCCCGACCTTAGACGGAAGGGCCTTGCCGAAGAAGCCTTGGGACACAACGCTATCCTTGCGGGTTTCCAGGGCCAGCGCCACTGGAACGATCACTTCCCCAACGGCGATTTTCTGGAAGTTATGCTGAATTCATCCTACGACTGGAACGGCATACGCGCCCCCTACCTCGTGGCCACGGAAAACGACTGCCTCAACGGGGTTTCCATGCTTTTCGGCCACCTTTTAACCGGTACGGCCCAAATTTTCTCCGACGTGCGGACCTACTGGAGTCCCGCCGCCATAGAACGGGTCACCGGCTGGAAGCCCACAGGCGGCGCGGCGAACGGCCTGATCCACCTCATCAACTCCGGGGCTTCCACCCTGGACGGCACGGGCAAACAGCGGAAGGACGGCAAGCCGGCCATGAAGCCTTTCTGGGAGATCACCCCCAAAGAAGCGGGGGCCTGTCTTGACGCGGTACAATGGCGCTACGCCAGCCTCGGCTATTTCCGGGGCGGCGGCTATTCATCGGACTTCCTCACCGAAGGGGATATGCCGGTTACCATGTGCCGCCTTAATCTGATTAAGGGAATAGGGCCGGTGCTCCAAATCGCGGAAGGCGTTACCGTCACCATCCCCGAAAAGGTTCATGACAAGCTCGATTTGAGGACGGACCCGACCTGGCCCACCACCTGGTTCGCCCCCCGTCTTACCGGCGAAGGACCCTTTAAGGACGTGTACTCCGTGATGGCCGCCTGGGGCGCAAACCACGGCGCGATAAGCTGCGGCCACATCGGAGCGGACCTTATCACCCTGGCGAGCATACTCCGCATCCCGGTATGTATGCACAACGTGGAGGCCGGCAGCGTCTTCCGGCCCAGCTACTGGAACGCCTTCGGCATGGACACGGAAGGGGCGGATTACCGCGCCTGCGCCGCCCTGGGGCCGATGTACAAGTAAAACAAAAAACCTGTAGGGCGCGGGGGAACGGCAGGGGAAACCGGCCGTTCCCCCGCGCCCTGTTTCCCGGCGGCTCTGCGGGATCTTAACCCGTTACCTCTTTCAACGCTTTTTCCTGAGCGGCTATCACCTTGTCGCACCAGGCGTCAAATTCGAGGTCTTCTTTTTGACATTCAGGGTGAGCCAGGATATATTCAACGGTCCGGCGTATTCCCTGGTCAAAGCGGACCGTTGCGGTAAAGCCCGGAACCAGGCGTTTGAGTTTGGCGTTGTCAAAAACCACCGAATTGGCTTTGTCCCCGATAAGCCCTCCCAAAAAGCCGTAGGATTTACCGCAGAGGCCCAGGAATTCGCTTGAGATGTGGACCGCTTTAAGGGGCTTGTCCAGGGCATCCGCTAAGGCGGCGTACACCTGGTTCCAGGTAACCGTCTCGTCCGAGGTGATGTGGACCGCCTCTCCTATGGCGTGGATATTCCCCAAAAGACCGGCGAATCCCCGCGCGAAGTCGCTGTTATGGGTCATGGTCCAAAGACCTGTGCCGTCCCCGTGGATGATCACCGGCTTTCCCTCAATGATCCGCTTTACTACCTGCCAGCTCCCGTTTTTCCCGTGGACCCCCAGGGGGACGTTCCGCTCATCATAGGTATGGCTGGGCCGCACAATGGTAATGGGGAAACCCTCCTCACGGTACTTGTTAAGCAGAAAGTCCTCGCAGGCGATTTTGTTCCGGGAGTATTCCCAAAAGGGATTCGCCAGGGGAGTGCTTTCGGTGATGAGGTAATCCGCCGGAGGTTTCTGATAGGCGGACGCGGAACTGATAAACACATACTGCTTGGTTTTCCCCTTAAAAAGCCGGTAATCCCGCTCAACCTGGTCCGCGGTAAAGGCGATGAAATCGGCAACCACGTCGAACGTCAGGTCTTTGAGCTTTTCCGCAGCGCCGGCTTCATCGGATATATCGCAGCGGATCTCTTTCGCTCCCCCGGAGAGGACGTTGTTCCGGTTTCCCCGGTTCAAAAGGTACAACTCGTGTCCCGCTTCCAAAAGCCATCGGGAAATAGCGGCGCTGATGGTTCCCGTCCCGCCTATAAATAGAACTTTCATAAATTACCCCCTGTTTTATATATTTGCCGCGCCGCCTGCTCCGGGAGCGCGGGAACTTTACCCCGAAACTCCGTAAAATCCCGCCGGCGTCCGGAATTCGCCATTAGGCATCCGGCCCGGTATTATTTTCGGATACGTCAGTTTATCTTTTTCAACACCGGGATCACCGGTTCCGTAAGCTCAATGACCGCGGGAAAATCTTCGGGCTGTAGTAACACCGACTCGCCGTCCATCTGGGCCAGGATGGGATATTCTCCCCGAAATTCCACCCGAGCGGCGTTAAAGAGCAGGGATTCAGGCTTGTTCACATGGGCGCCGGTAGTAAAAAGCCCCTTGAGCGTCAGTTTCCGCAGCAGGGACATCTGCCTGACTATGCACACGTTCCGGTCGTCCGGAAGTATCCGCTTGTTGGAACCATACGTCCGGTGTCCGCTTGCGCCTACCGCCATAAGCAGCGCCGTCTCCCGTAAGACCTTCCCCTCCGGTTCCGTATCATTAAAAACCCGTATGTCCAGGGGACCGACCGTGTACAGCCTGTCGTAGAGCAGGGACGCGATGTCTACCCAGAGCTTGTAGAAATCACCCGGCAAATTGCCCTTCATCTTATTGGTCATGTGGGTGACAAAGGCGTCAAGGCCCACCGATAGAATGTTGAAGGCCAGGAAAGGCCCCTTGCCGGCCGTTGCCGTGGTCAGCCGCACGGCCCGTGCCGGTTCTATGCGGCTGGGATGGAGGAGGAGATCCAGCGCGCCGGCCACTTCCCGGGCATCGGCGCCGTCGTTACCCGTACCCATGGGAACCCTGATTACCGCGAAGTTTTCCCTGATTTCCGGCGCCGCGTTACAGAGGACCGACTGGACTTCAAGGCTGGTACCGTCGCCCCCCGCACATATAATAAGGTAAAAGGGCTTGGAAGGCGCGCCGGAAGAGAGTTCGGCGGCAGCCTCTTTCAGCAGGATTTCCGTGATCTTCCCCGCGTGTCCGGCGAAACGGGTGGGGATAAGCCCCAGGTCGCCCAGGGAATCGTCTTTTCCCTCATCCATTGCGGTGCGAAGGGGAACCGCGTTATCCCGGCGGGAAAGAGTTTTGGCTTTTACGGCGTATTCCGTAAGGGCGCAGTAATGGCGTCTCCAGCGGGAAGGTATTGTGAACCCTCCGGCTTTGGGGTTGGCAATGATGATCCACCTAAAAGGCCGGCCGGACATAAGGGGCGTATGGGTACAAATATCCCAGATTCTCACGGCAAAATCTGCCAGCTTCATTGTCTCAGCTTACAGTGCTCCGTACCTGTCGTCAATAGCCCGCGTTCGGGGCCGGCGTATAATATAGAGTAACGATACATACCCGGTATGGTTTCATTACCAGAACGAATGAAGAACCCAGGAACAAGCTCCGGGGGACGCTTCGGGGTAAAATGACGCGGAAGGCAGGTTAAAAATGGCAAATTGCCGGAGGAACCACTATAATTCAGATAATACTTTTCTAACTATAGAAAAAAAAGGTAAAAATAGGGAGTTCGTTAGTATGGAAAATCGAATTTTAGGGAAGACCGGCTTATCCGTCGGGATATGGGGCTTCGGCGGGATAGCGATCCGGGATACGCTTCAAAGAGAGGCGGCCTGGATTGTATCACACGCGATAGAGACGGGTATTAACTACTTTGACGTGGCGCCCACCTATGGCAATGCCCAGCAGGTGTTAGGCGCGGCCCTCAAATCCAAAAGGGACAAGGTGATCCTCGCTTGCAAGACGAATAAGCGGACCAGAGACGGGGCGTTGAAAGATCTTTATGATTCCCTCCGTGTCCTGCATACCGAATATATAGACGTGTACCAGCTTCATGCCGTGACGGTAGACGAGGTGCGGAAGGTGTTTGACAGCGGCGGCGCAATAGAGGCTTTGGAGGCGGCCAGGACGAGGGGCCTTATCAGATATGTAGGCTTTTCGACGCATTACGACAACGCGGCCGTTAAGCTGATACAGGAGTATGATTTTGATACCATGCTTTTTCCGGTAAATTGGGCGAGTTGGCTGAAAAACGGGGTAGGGCAGGCGGCACTAACGGAAGCGGCTAAACGGAATTTGGGGTGTATCGCGGTAAAGGGCCTGGCCGAACAGGCCAAGGAGAACGAATTCGACGGGTATCCCCGGTGCTGGTATAAGCCCATCTGTAATGACCCGGATCTGGCGGATCTGGCTCTGCGGTTCACCCTGTCCCGGACAATACATACCGCCCTGAGTCCGTCCGATGCCCGGCTTCTGGAACTGGGCCTCTCCATTCTGGAGAAGTACGGGGGTATTCCCGCTCCGCTGTCGGATGAGGAATTGGCGGTATTGGCAAAACGGGCCGGGGAGGTTATGCTGCCGGTTTTTTGACGGAATACAACGCGCGGTATTCGAAATACGGCGCACGGCGGCCGGTTTCCGCCGCGTTGCTCCATTCTTCTCTTCACAAAATCAGGCACTGTTAGCAAAGGCAGACAAAAATAGAAAAAGGGGAGGGAAGAGCGAAAAGAAGTTCACTGAGGGGAAAGGCCGTCCGCCTGAGGTTTCCCATAGTATCAATCCCGGCCGGTGTCATTCCCGTTGAGATAGTTAGCGAAGGGTTTCATACCCAAGAACCCGCACACCGCTTGGCGTGGTTAAAACAACCGCCGCCCCGGTTTGGGACGGCGGTTGTTACCGGGTTACCCCGGTATGCCCGTGCAGTAGCGGGGATTACCAGCCGAAGTCAGGTTCGCCGGGATAGTCCCAGTACAGAATGTCGTCTTTTCCCACGGTGTTTTCTTTGTAGTGCTGCTGGCGATAGGCGTCAAGATAGACCGCATGGCCTCCCACCGCTCCTAACTCAGAAAGAATAATATCGGTTCCTGAATGGCTGTCTATTATTTTATTATTCTTTCGATTATTCGGGTCGTCTTCGTCAAAGCCGTAAATTATACCGCCGGTCTTGCTGAATCTGGCATATACAAGGTATACTCCTCCGCCCCCGCCGGCGACGACGCCGGCGATGGTGTTGCCCCAAATTTCCCCGTTTTTCATGGTAAACGTACTGGAGCTCACGGCTACCCCGCCGCCTCCGCCACCATAGCTTTTATTCTTGGAGATTTCCCCGCCGTTCATGGTAAACGTGCCGTTGATGCCCACAGCTACCCCGCCGCCGGTTCCAAAGTCGCTGTAACAATCGAAGATTGTCCCACCGTTCATAGTAAACATGCCGTTGGTGGTCACGGCTACTCCGCCGCCGCAGCCGCTGTGACAATCGGAGATTGTCCCGCCGTTCATGGTAAACAATGTGCCGTTGGTGGTCACGTATACCCCGCCGCCGAACCCGCCAGCATCGTCGGAAGAATTCTCGGAGATTGTCCCGTTGTTCATGGTAAACGTGCTGCCGCCGTCCACGTATACCCCGCCGCCATTGTTCATGGAAGAATTCTTGGAGATTTCCCCATTTTCCATGGTAAACGTACTGCCGTTGTCCACGTATACCCCGCCGCCGCCCTTGCCGAAGTGGAGGGCAGAATCAAAATTCTCGGAGATTGTCCCGTTGTTCATGATAAACGTGCTGCCGCCGTCCACGTATATTCCGCCGCCGCCGTCGGTGGAGTAATTCTCGGAGATTGTTCCGCCATACATAGTAAACGTGCCGCTGTCCACGTATACCCCGCCACCGTAGCCGGTGATGTGATAACCGGAGATTGTCCCCCCGTTCATGGTAAACGTACTGCCGGTCACCAGTACCCCGCGGATTTTAGTCGCCGGGGTATCCCTCGGCAAACGCTTCAGACCCTTCAGGATCAGGTTTCCGGTCAAGGTTACCCGGGCGCCGTTATCCAACCGCAGCAGGCTTTTCGTGTCCTCTATAGTAGTTGTTGCCTTCAGGGTCCCTCCGGGTGTTTCCGGATCATCGCAGAGGACTATGGGCGGATAGGCATCAAATTTGTTGTCTATAGTTATCATTTGTGCCACATTCACCGTATCCAGAATAATGATTGCTCCGGGGTGTACATCATCAGTCCCCTTTCCCTGCCAGGAAGCAGTGTCTGGGGCATACGCGGTCGCCAGTCTATTCAGCGCCTCTCCTACCGTTGCCAGAGGTTTCCCTCTTGTACCGGGGTTGTTATCGTTTCCGTTGGACGCCGGAGATGCCACGTAAAACCTCATATACGGCTCCTCCCCCCAGATAGGCTCCGTCACTACACCACCTTCCTCCGTGTTGATAATTTCCGGCTCGCTCACCTCCCCGTCCTTGTAGATGATCACATAGATATCGCAATCCTTCCCTACCTGGGTCGGATCCAGACTTATTTGTTTCTTGTGATCCTCCCCCGGTCTTACCGGCGGATTCAGCGGGATATAGTCTGAATAACCAGGCGTCTGCTGATCTTCCTCTCCCCCTGCCTTCAGTACCACCGCGTAGTACACTTCCGCCTCTTCTTCGTCATCGTACCCATCAGTGGTAAACGTTATATCCGGTTTATTCGGTTTCGTCGGGTCCGAAGGCCCCAAAAACTTCCCATCTTTTACCACCAGTTTATCGTCACCGGTCGATGTCTTCGGCGCTATACTAAACCGTACCGCCCCGTTCCCGTTGGCTGTCCCGTTCCAGTCGTCGGAAAAGTCCGTGCGTTCGTCTTGCGCCAGGTCGTTTACCCCGTTCCGGATTATCCACACCGGCATGTCCCCTTCGGTAAACGCCGACCCCAATTCAACATTATTCCACGGGCCTTTCGCCGTCAGGTTAAAGGGTACGTATTTCATCTCAAAGTTCACCGCTCCGGTTGTCCCTATCTTGGCAAACCCGTTCGTATAGGTCCCTATAGACCCACCGACAACGTTCCCGTTCAGGCTCAGGGTCGGTATTCCGGAATCACTCTTCGGGTCGGCGGTCCCCGGTACTCTCACCTTGATGGTGGGAACGCCCAGGGGCTCATCCGAGGAGTCCGTGTCCCGCCGGGCCCGTAGCAGGTCCTTAAGGCCGTTGCTCTCCCCGGAGGTTCCCCGCTTTATGGTCCACGTTACGTTCCAGTCTACCGGCATCAGGCTGACTTCCCCGGGGTTCCCCGAGCTCATCACGGGGGCGGCGGTCCGGTTCTCCGAAGCGGTAAAGACCGTGTCCACCACGAGAGGCCACATGGTCACCGTTACCTTCCCGCTCCCGGTTACCCGCTGCTCCTTTAACCCCGCCGCCAAAAGGGTCGGCGCAACATTGTCC
>JAIRSL010000057.1 GCA_031255475.1 Treponema sp. | reverse complement strand
TTTACAAGCCAGTCGATTTCCGGACAGGAAACTTCGTACAGGTCTCTGAGGCTTTCGTGGGAATGGAAGAAAATCTTGGAAAGAGAGGGAACGTCTGACTTTTTAAGGGCGCTCTCCGCGTCGGCGACCCTCCCGAGCTCCTGGACTATGTGCATACACCGCCGCCTGATCTCCTCGGGAAGATCCCCCATGGATTCTACCAGATCGGCGGCGGCAAAATTCCGGAAATTGACCCCCTGTTTCCGCTGGGAAAGAAGATCCAGGCCCTTTTTGATGTCCTTCCGCCGCTGTTTCAGTTCTTCGTCCACCCCCATTCTGGGAACGCGGGAATCCATGATGAGGAATTTGTACTTGGAAAGGGGAGATTTTATCTTTTTAACCTCCCGTGATGCCTCGTCAACCACGAGGAAATTATCTTTTCGGGCCGAAAATGCGATAAGGTAATCCACGGGACTCTGGTTTTTCCCGAAAAAGATCGTTTGGGAAGCGATAAGGCGGATAAGAAGCTCCTTGTCGCTGATAGCGGCCTTAAGAAACCCTCTCAGAGCCACCGCCGCGGCTACCTCTATGGCGGAAGATGAAGCCAGCCCCGCCTGCTGCGGGATATTTCCGGACAGGGTGAAATTCAGTCCCTTAACCGGATACCCCAATTCGGCGAACACATGTATGGCCACCTTGATATAATTAGCCCAGCGGTCTTCCCGTTTGTATTTCAAATTGACCAGAGTGGTCCGTTTCCGTTCCCCCAGGTCGGCGGCAAAAAAACGGAGGGAATTGTCCTTACGGACGCTGACCGCCACCCTGATATACCGGTCTATCGCGGAAGACAGGAATAATCCGGCCTTTGGTTCACCATGCTCACCCAGATAGTGGATACGGCCGGGCGCTTCGGCAATGACGACAGGTTCGGATTGGTCTGCGTCTAACTCGTATTCGGCACGATGGATAGGGCCGATGTCCAGCATATCTTAAAACCTCGCAGAAAAATCTTTATATTTAAGAAAGTTTCCATTTACAAAGAAAGTTCTTATTTCCCTATATACTATCTGAAAATCCCAATTTGTTCAATCAAAATCTTTAGCCAAAACCTCCTGTGGCAGGACTTTCCCAAAATCCGGCCGGTTTCAGGAAAACCTCGGCATACAAATCTCAAAAAGCCCCCGGCCTTTAAAAAATCGTGTATAAAAACCGACAAACCGATCTAAAGCAACCGAACGTATGCCGTATATCAGGAAAACAGGCGTTTTGACGGGAGGTTACTGCCGGGAGGGACAACGGCGGTCCGCTTCTGTACGCCAATACCGAAGGCGGATATCCACAAAAACCGTTCCCGGCGGTGTACGTTAGCTTTTCTTTTCTTGTTCGGGCGGCTTTTCGGGCGGTTTGGGCGGCAGGACAACAGAATTCAGCAGCCGATTCAGGGAATCCAGGGGATCTTCATAGCGTTCCAAATGGAACGTCAGTTCATACTGTTTATCCGAAACGACCCGTATGATCTTGCCTATGCAGTCGGATACCGGCAGGGATCCGGCTTCCGGGAAATACTGCGGTTTTTTCGGCACAAAGGTACACTCCCTTCCGTCGAAGTGAACTTCGCCGATGTGCGCCGGCAGGGGGACCAGGAAAATGAAGTAATCGTCCAGCCGGCTCCCGCCTATGGTATAAACATCCCCCGCTTTTAAGGAATGAATGTTCCTTCTGCCTATGTTTGCGTTCTGATCGTCCACAACCAGCGAGAGTAATAAGGACCCGCCGGGCTGGGGTTTTTCCGTTTCGGGCAGGCTCACAGGAGCGGGAGCAGCCGGCTCGGTTTCATCCTTCCGCCGGTCCGCCGCATAAGCCATGACCCGGTTCGGAGAAGTTTTCAGCTTCCTTGTCATGAAGAAAATGATCAGTCCGAGGATCAAAACAACAAGGACCCCCAAACCGATAAGCAAGGGGACATAATTGAACCCCTTTGAAACGGAAGTCCCTCCGGACGGCTGTCCGGCCTGCGGCGGCGGGGTTGGCGTGTCAGGTGGTTGTTGGACTGTAAGCGGCGGCGGCTCGTCAGGCGGCTGTTGGACCGTAAGCGGCGGCGGCTCGTCAGGCGGCTGTTGGGCTGTAAGCGGCGGGGACGGCTCGTCAGGCGGCCGGACAACGGCGGGGGGCGCATCCTGTACGATGGCGGAACGCCGGCCGGAGGAGGGGCCGCTTCCGGTCAGGGGGAACCGGACCAGATAGAAGTCCGCCCCGTTCCGGCCAAGGCGGGCGGCGGTTTCGCCGACGCGGGTTTCCAGCGCCCCGGAATCCAGGACTTCGGCGGAACTTCCCGGTTTGGGATTGTGCTCCCCATCGGTGACGAATACCACTTTCCGGGGCCGGGAAGAGGGGAGCCGGACGACATACCGCTCCGTGTAGTCCAGCGCTCCGGCAATGTCCGTATAGGGATCAAGGGGAACCATAAGAAACAGACGGCCTATAACGGTTTCCACATCGCCTACACCCTCTATCCTGCGGGAAATTTCCAAACGGGAGGACTCGGAGAAAGAAATAAGGTGAAAGGTATCGCCCAGCCTGAGAAATTCCTTCAGGAAACGGCCGGAAACATACTCGTTTACCTCCCGGTACGAACCGCCCATGCTGGAAGAAGTATCCAAAACCAGAATGAGATCGATTGGCTCCGGCGTTTGACCGGAAACAAGAAAAACCATCCCCAGGAACAGCGATAAAAGGATCGGCGCTTTTTTCATAAAAACCTGTTCACATTAAATTATTCCATTAATTATTCAAAGAGGTTTTTCCAAAACCAACCGGATTTTGGGAAAAACCCAACATCAACCTTTTTAAATCCATCCTTTTTTAAAGCTATCCTTAATGATAACTCAAAATACAGGTTGCGCAAGTAAAAATATTCCCCCCGCGCCTTGCGGCAAGGGGGGCGCCCCGGGCGGCAGGCCGGGATAAAATCCCGGCTTAAAAATTTACCGCCGATATGCTTTTCACTATATACGAGACCTTCTCCTCATTGATCGAAAAATTGAATTTTTCACCGCTCTTTTTGTTCAGAATGGCGCCCCCAAAGGGAGACAGATACGAAATAATCCGGTTTTCCGGATCCGATTCCCAGGGGCCCAGGATGGTGTACGCCTCTTCTTTGCCGGACGTGGTGTTTTTCAGAACCACCCTGGTCCCAAAGGAAACCCGGCCGGTGTTGACCGTGGAAGGATCAAAGAGCTGCGCCCGTTCAATCTCGTCCTTGAGTTTAGCCACCTGGGAATTGAGGAGTTCCTGTTTTTCTTTGGCCGCCTTGTATTCCGCGTTCTCACGCAGATCGCCTAAGGACAGGGCAAAGGCGATTTCCTTGGAGTTCGCCGGAACCTCCGCGTCCATGATGTGGGCAAGCTGGCGCTGTTTTTCTTCGTACATCGCCTTGGTGACTATAAGCCCTCGGGTGATGACCGTTTTTTCCGTGTCGCCGAAGAACTTAAAGCCCGGATGCCTGTCCAGGATGCTGCTGCGGAGTTTCAGTTTATCCGCCGGGTCGAGGTCTTTGACATCATCAATAAAGGTGAATATCCGCAGAATGGTATCCGTATCGGCGGTATTGATAAAGGTGTTCAGGACCCCCTCCTTAAAGAGGATGGTATAGACCTGCTTGTTGATCTTCCGGTTTTCGGAAGTTTCCCGGCGGTTTTCGATCTCACGGAACGTGATATCCAGAATGTGAATCAGGGTTATAAGCTGCTTTTCGACAGGAAGGGCGGCCTTTCCAAACCATTTTTCCCCGGTCAGGTTCTTGTATATCCACACCACAGCCCCCCGGTACTCCCGGAAATTTTCAAAACAGTTCTGAACCATGGCGATCAGTTTGTTTTCGTAACCTTCCATTTCAAGATTCTCGACAATGGAATGATTCAGGGCATACGGAAAGAGCTTGACGTAGATGTCGGGCCAGGAGGGTTCGAAGAGTTTGATATGATGAAGAAAGTCTTCTCTCAGCTTCGAGTCCTTCAGGTTCATGAAGATCGCCGGCACATCGTCAATTTCTTCAAAAATTTGCAGGAAATTAAGCTGTAAGCCGGCGCCCAAATGGGGATAACGCCCCGCCAGATCCTTTACCAGCAGGTAGGAAGCCATTACCTGCTCGGACACCTGGTTCCAGGACCGGAGGAAGGCGGTAAAATACGCGAACATCTCTGAAAAAAACTCCGACTCAAGGTCCGCGTCTTTCCGGGAAACGTAGTTTCTAAGCGTCTGAACCCGGTCAAAAAAGTAGCGCTGGGCCTTGAATTCGTTAAAGAGTTTTTCTTCCCTGCTGATGGGCCGCTCCCGGACCGTGTAGAGGTCTATGTTGTTGGGGCTGACGCCCATTAAGGGATCGCTCTTGAGCACCTCCCGCGCCTTGGCGCTCCAGGCGGTCCATTCGCCGGCGGAAAGTATGGAAGGCACGAGTTCCGCCTTGATGCGCTTGATGTCGCAGGAATTGCCGAAGCTCTTAATCACCGTTTTAAGGGCCCAGTCGGGCTCGGTTTTAACCCGTTCATGCAGGCTCTCTTTCTTTTGCGTGGCCTTGAGGACCCAGATGTGGTTTTTGGACAGGGTTTGCAAGGCGTTTACCGCCATCTTGAGGGACATGGAATGCCCCCGCTTTTTCGCAAAATCTATGACGATCTCGTCCCCCCGGACGCCGGCGATGCGCCCGACCCCCCAGGTCCGGTGGCAGACGAAATTTCCCTTGTCAAAGGCGATATGCTTTTCAAAGTCCTGAATGGCCTCGTGGACATTTCGGGGACCCGATGCAAGGCTGGAAATTCTGAGGTACTCATCAAGCTGACTGTGGCCGGCGTACTTTTGCCGGTAACACTCGGTGATTTTTTTCCGGGCCTGGCTGTCCCTTTCGTTGTAACCCAAAATGATCTTGAGTATGCCGATGGCGGTATCAATATCATTCCGGCTCTTGCAGGAAGCGTATACGTCCTCCAGCAGGAGCACCGCCTTATCTTCGCTGATGTTCTTGGCGATCTTCTTTTGCACATGGAGGAAGAAATCGATGTCCTCGGGACAGTATTCCAGCAGCTTGGCCCAAATTTCCCGCACATTGGTGAATAGCTGCTTGTTGATGTACCGGTGCAAGGCTTTTTTGTAGTAGTCTACCGCCGTCTCTATGTCGGGAATTTTTTCGTAATGTTCCGCCAGGGATTTGGCCAGATCCGCTTCTTCATAGTCCACCTTAACCAGCCGTTCCCATACCCCAAAGAGAGCCTCTTCCTCATTATCGTTTTTGTAACATTCCGCCAGAGTCCTGAGGGCGAATTTGGATTCCCCGTAGTCCAGGATGCGGTCGCAAAGGTATCTGACTATGGCCCATTTGTGGTTGTCCACGAAGATGCCGACCAGGTTGATCAGGGCGGAATCGTCGATCAACTGCCGGGAAAGGGCTATCATTCCCGAAAGGTACAGGGCGATAATGCTGTTCTTGGTATGCCCCAGATGTTCATCGCATACCTTTTTTAGCTCGTCATAGCTCCGTTCTTCCCTGGCTTCTTTTAAAAGGAGATCCAACTCCTTGAATTGATTGGTCGAATAATTGCTGAGGGTAGCCCTGGTCCATTTTTCCTCATTCAGCATTTCCTGTACATTCTTAAGGAGAGCCTCTGCCATTTCTCATAACTCCTTGCCCTGCGGGGGCCTGAACCTCAAAATATTTGAGAGCTGTTTCTAAAACCGGCGCCTTGGAACAGCCTCATCTGATATACTGTCCGTATATCTCCGGATCAATGATCTTTATTTTTAACATGGTTTCTTCAATCAATCCGGGATCCTCCCGGGTATTCTCATACTGATCTATTAGCCAGAAATACCGGTTGATAAGCCGGGGTACGAGGAGGGACAGATTGTCCGGACGGCTGCGGACTTCGTTCTCCAGGGTAAAGATGGACTGCTTCAGCCGCCCGACTTCTATCGGTTTAAGTTCCCGCTTAACCGAAAAAACCCCGTAAAGACATCCGTAAATAGGCATCCATTCCAGAAGTTCCCGGCCTGTCTTCCCCAGCTGCATAACCCGGTCCCTAAGCCTGATGATGAGTTCCGACTCCATGGCCCTGAGATCCACTCCCTGGGGGTCCGCAAAGAACGCCTCCCTGAAAAGAACCTTGGCCGCCCGGGTCTCGTCCAGCAGGGCGTTGACATCCGCCAGTTCCGACAGGGTTTCCCCATCGTCCCGCTTAAAACGGGCCGCCTGCTCCAGGTATTTCATCGCCTGATCGTAATTGCCAACCCCCTTATAACAGCGGCCTACCTGTAATAACAAGCCCGGATCGTGCCGGTTAACCCCGTCCCCCAGAATGTCCTCGAAAAAACGAAGGGCCGTGGAAAAAACAAAACGCCGTATGGCGTACATACAGGGTTCATAGCCGCCTTTTTCGCCCCCGATACGATCCAAAAAACTGTAAAAAGATTTCCATTGGGAAAGGATAAACCCCCCCTTATCGTAGGCATCCCGAAAATCTTCCAGTTTTTTTATCCGCTCCAGCCACCATGTAACGCATTTCAACGCATAGACCACTTCCGGATGCTCATAGTCTACTTTCAGAGCCTCTTCCAGAATCCGCTGCGCCGAAACCGCGTCAGAGGCTTTCAGATTGTCATAGGCTTGCTGAATGAGCCCCGTTATCGATATTTCCGCATTCATGACTTGAATAGTTCTTCACTATCTGATAAAGAATATATCTTTATGCATTATACCATTTTCGCGGTTCTTTACAAGAGGGATACCATAGGATTATGATCGAAGTATGAAGCTCCCTCTGATTGCCCCTTCGGTGCTGGCGGCGGATTTTTCCCGCCTGGCCGAAGCGGTTATCCGGATAGACGAAGCCGGCGCCGATTGGGTTCATCTGGACGTGATGGATGGTAAATTTGTCCCGCCCCTGACCTTTGGCCCCAAGACGGCGGCGGATCTCAGGCCTCATTCTTCCGCTGTTTTTGACGTTCACCTGATGGTTTTTGAGCCGGAAAATCTTATCGAAGAGTTTGCGCGGGCCGGGGCGGACTATATCACCTTTCATGCGGAGGCCGTGGTTCATTCCCACCGGCTCCTTGGGGCTATCCGCGAAATGGGGAAAAAGGCGGGGATCAGCATTGTCCCCTCCACACCGGTGAGTGCCGTGGAACCCCTGCTGCCCTATACGGACCTGGTCCTGGTAATGACCGTCAACCCCGGTTACGGCGGCCAGTCCCTGATACCGGGCTGCCTGGAGAAGGTCCGGACGCTGAGGGAACTCCGGTCCCGGGGCATGGGGAACTACCTCATTTCCGTTGATGGCGGCGTTAACCGCGCCACCGCCCCTTCCGTCCGGGAAGCCGGGGTAGACGTCATGGTTACCGGTTCGGCTTTTTTTGACGCGCGGGATAAAGCGGGTCTGGTAAAGGAACTAAAAGGCGGATAAAATAACAGGCGGAAAGGGTAATTACCGGATGTTTTTTTACCGAAATACTGAAAAAACAGCGATAATAAGGAACGATATTAAAGAAAGAGGAACATATCTATGAACCCTAGGCCCTGTAACAAAGTCCGCGTATCCTTGTTTTTCCTCCTTGTCCTGTTGCCCGTTGCCGCCCAGACGCAGAGCCAGACATCAAGGCTCCAGAACGGAATCAACCTCTACGGGCGGGGGCTTTGGACCGAGGCGGTTATAGAACTCCGCAGGTATCAGGCGGAAGCCCCCAATGCGGCCCAGCGGGCGGAAGCCCTGTACTGGATCGCCCTGTCGGAAATGGGGGCCGGGGAGTACGAGGCCGCTATCCGGGATATGGAAGAGCTGGACCGTACTTCCCAGGGAAATCCCCGGTACGCGGAAATCCCCTATCACCGGGGCAGGGCGCACTATTATCTGGGCAATTACGACGAAGCCCTGGTGATCCTCAAGGCTTACGCCGACAGCCTTACCTTTGAGACCCCGGAAGACGACGCCCGTATGCCCGCCGCCTTATACTGGATGGGGGAATGCCTGTATTCCCTGGGACAGCTTGACGCGGCTCAGAATACTTTTATGACCATCACGAACGAGTATCCCTATAGCGTCAAATACGAGGCGGCGTCCTACCGGGTGGCCCTGATCAGCCAGAAGAAGATCGAGGCGGAACTGCTTTCCATCCTTAAATGGACACACGAGGAATCCCTTAAAACCGTGGAAGAATATCAGCGCCGGGAGCGATCCTACGATCAGGCCATCATCGCCTATCAAACGCGTATTGCCGATATGCTGAAAGACGGCCGGCATTCGGACCTGGAAACCGCCAACGAGGATTACCGGCTTCGGCTTGAGGAAGCCGAAGCGCGTATCGTCCTGCTGGAGACCCGTCTCCGGGAAGCCAACGCGCCGGTCCCTCCCGGAAGCCCGAGGACTTCCGGCGGGACATCTCCCGGATCCGGGATGTCCCGTGTTTACTCCCTTAAAAATTCGGCCCAGGATATGGTAAACGAACTCCTGACCACAGGGGCCGGAGATTCGGCGGACCGGGATTTCAACGGGGGAGAAGGCAGATGAGAAGGCGCTTACCGGATACGCGGGTGCGATTCCGGCGATGTTTGGTTCCGGTATGCCTGATTGTTCTGTTCCTCTCGTTTTTTGGGGTCCCCGTATCCGCCGCGGAATTTCTCAACGGCAGAATCAAACTGGTGATTCATGAAGATACCGGGCGTTTTTCCCTGTACTATCTGATCGACATGCCCCAGCAGCGGGACATCCATTTTTGGCAGTATGAGCCTTTTTTTGTGGACAGCGATCCCCGGACCAGTGTTCTTGCCGTAATGGTCAATGACCGGATCTACCGGCTGGGAGAATCTTCGTCATTCAGGATGAGGATACGCCAAAACACCATCAATCCGGCAATCATTTTTGAATCGTCGTTTCTCCTGGTAACCCAGGAATTTACCTTTATTAAAACCGCCGGTTCCACGCTGTCCAACGGGGTCCGTATGAACATCCGGCTGGAAAACCGGGGGACCGGGGAGTCCGCCGCGGGGGTACGCTTTCTGCTGGATACCAACCTGGGAGAAGGGGACCCCGCAGGGCCTTTTATAAGCGGAGGCCAGACCGTTTCGGCCGAATTTATGATTGATTCACGGCGGAACGACCCCTACTGGATTTCCCGGAACAACCGTTTCGGGCTTATGGGAAGCGTCTCCGCCGGGGAAGGCCCCGGACCGGATATGATACATTTTGCCAACTGGAAACGGCTTAATGAGGTTCCCTGGAAACTCGCGTTTACTCCCGGCAGGAACTTCAACTATCTGCCCTATTCGATTAACGATTCGGCGGTTTCGTATATCTTTGATCCCCAGCCTTTGGCCGGGGGTGCGTCCCGGAATTATGTGATTCTCCTGACCATGGTGGACGAGGCGGGGTTCTTCCGCGTGGAAGACGCCCCGGCGGAAGCCCCTCCGGTAAGCGGCTCCAGAGAAGAGGACCTGATTACCCTGCGGGATCTCATAACCCGGCTCGACAACCACCTTGCGGGTAGGCAGTCCCTCTCCGATGAGGAACTTGAGGAGATTGAAACGGCTATTGCCGGCTTAAAAGCCCGGTACGGCTGGTGGTAAGTCCTGAGCCGATGAAACTCGATCCTGTTTTAACAAAAGCGGTCCGTTTCCTGAAACGGGGAAATTTCGGAAAAACCATTCAACTTCTGGAAGGCGAAGTATTACGATACCGGGATTCGTTTAATTATTACTATATTCTAGCTTCCGCGTGTCTCAGGGTGGGGGATTTCGGCGGGGCTCTTACCTATTTCAAGCGGGCCAGGGAGATCAAACTCCGGGATCCCCTGGTTATGACGGGCCTTGCCGCCCTGTTTCTGCGCCGGGGAGAAACCGACCGGGCGGTGGATTTTTACCTGGAAGTTCAGGACCTGGACCCTCATAATAAGATTGCCAAAAAAGCCCTCAAGGTGATTAAGAAAAACGGGGGAAATGAAAAAATCTCGGCCTGGATAGATTCCGGCAGGCTGCCTCGGCTCTATCCTCCGGTTCCCAAATTGTCCCTTGCTTCAAACCGGCTCTTTCTTTCCCTGTGCGTCCTTATCGCCGTCGCGGGGGGGGCGGCTTTACTCGTCCGGTTTGACGTGATACGGCCCTTCCGTCCCGGAGCCGAACGGGAAGGCTTTGCCGGTACCATCCTGGAACAGGAAGAACAGGACGCTCCGTTTCAAATAGACGGGAGTTACCGCTATGTCCTTTCCAGGGATGAGGTTCTGGACGCCTACGCCAAAGCCAGAAAGCTCTTTGCGAATTACCGGGACGAGGAGGCCAAAGTCGCCTTAAACCGTATCCTGGAATCCAACGCTCCCGAAGGAATAAAAAACAAGGCCCGGCTTCTTTTTTCTTATACCGGATCGCCCGGTTTCGATACCCTTTCGGAGAAGGACAGCTTTAAATACGCGGAGGTAATGGAAGAACCCTCGTTGTACCGGGACTGTTACGTGATCTGGAGGGGTATGGCCGCCAATCCGGAGATACATCAGGATAGCACGGCCTTTACCTTCCTGGTGGGCTACGATACCCGGACCATCCTGGAAGGCAAGGTTCCGGTGGAATTCGGTTCCGCCATACCGGTAAATCCGGAGCAGCCCCTGACGCTCCTGGCCCGTGTCATTCCGGTGACCAGTCCGGCGGGTATGGACATACGCCTTGAAGGGGTGGCGATACAACAGGTAGGTTTACTCCAGCCCTCCACGGCGGAACGCGACGGAGGAAGCCGGTGAAAGCGGTGATCCAGCGGGTAAAGAACGCCTCGGTAACGGTTATGGACGAAGATGGGGGGGTCGGTTCCGTTGCCCGTATAACCGGCCGGATAGAGTGCGGCCTTCTGATCTACCTGGGGGTTGCCCGTGGCGATACCAAAGAAGACGCCCGCCTCCTGGCCGAAAAGATCGCCTTTCTTCGCATCTTTGACGACGGGGAAGGGAAGATGAACCGTTCCGTTCAGGACTCAGGCGGCGGCATCCTGGCGGTTTCCCAATTCACCCTCCTGGCGGACGCCCGGAAAGGCCGACGGCCGTATTACGGAAACGCTGCGGAACCCGAAACCGCACGGGCCCTTTACGAATACTTTATGGAGCGGATCAGGGAGATGGGGCTTGTATGCGAAAGCGGAGTGTTTCAGGCCCGCATGGAAGTCTCCTGCGTCAACGACGGCCCGGTAACGATACTGTTGGACTCGAAGGATCTATAAAGCGTGAAAACCACCATACAAGCAGAACCGGGTAATCTTCATTTTTCGCCTGATTACGTGATTTAAGTTCGTATGGGAACGAGTCAAAGATTTCATCCCTCAACGGAAACGGAACGATAACAAAACCTACCAACGAAGACCCGGCGGTGAGCGGCGGAGGCATGCCATTCATGGTTGAACCGCTTCAGGAAACTCCTGGTGAGGTATGAAAAGAAAGCGCGGAACTACCTGGCCCTGGTGGAGTCGGCCTGTGGGTTATTATTTGGCGCAATCTTATCCCCCTCCATCCAGGCCTTATTCCCGGATACGTTCTAAGTCTATGCAGCCTGCTAGATCCTCAGCCGTTCCGCGTGATGGTAGGCTTCGGCCCGCAGGGTTTTGACGGATTCGTCTTTCAGGTAATCGTCAAAGGGCATCATGCGGTCTATGTATGCGTTCCTGCCGCCGGGGGGAAGTATCTCGATGACGCGGTTGGCTATGGAATTGACGAACTCGT